>JBILYJ010000294.1:0-6506 GCA_044377795.1 Reyranella sp.
GATCTGGCGCTGTTCTACATTTTCTTCGAAGGCGTTCTCATCCCGATGTTCCTGATCATCGGCGTGTGGGGCGGCAAGCGGCGCGTCTACGCGGCCTTCAAGTTCTTCCTCTACACGCTGCTCGGCTCGGTGCTGATGTTGCTGGCGATCATTGCCGTCTACGGGCAGGTCGGCACGACGGACCTGCCGACGGTCATGGAGAAGCTCGACCTGCCGTTCACCTGGCAGTGCTGGCTGTGGCTGGCCTTCTTCGCGTCGTTCGCGGTGAAGGTGCCGATGTGGCCGGTCCACACCTGGCTGCCGGATGCCCACGTCGAGGCGCCCACCGCGGGCTCGGTGATCCTGGCCGGCGTGCTGCTGAAGATGGGCGGCTACGGCTTCCTGCGCTTCTCGATCCCGCTGTTTCCCGAGGCGACGCAGTACTTCGCGCCGATGGTCTTCGCACTCTCCATCGTGGCCGTGATCTACACCTCACTGGTCGCGCTGGTGCAGGAGGACATGAAGAAGCTGATCGCCTATTCGTCGGTCGCCCATATGGGCTTCGTGACGATCGGCGCCTTCGTCATGAACATGCAGGGCGTACAGGGCTCGATCTTCCAGATGCTGAGCCACGGCATCGTTTCGGCGGCGCTCTTCCTTTGCGTCGGCGTGGTCTACGACCGCATGCATACCCGCGAGATCGCCGCCTATGGCGGCCTGGTGCATCGCATGCCGCGCTACGCCTTCACCTTCCTGTTCTTCACCTTGGCCAGCGTGGGACTGCCCGGCCTGTCGGGCTTCGTCGGCGAGTTCCTGGTCCTGCTGGGTGCCTTCAAGGCCAATACCTGGGTGGCGTTCCTGGCGTCGACCAGCCTCATCCTGGGCGCTGCCTACGCGCTCTGGCTCTATCGCAAGATCGTCTTCGGCGAGCTCACCAAGGACTCCCTCAAGGGCATCCTCGACATGAACGGTCGCGAGATCGCGATCTTCCTGCCGCTGGTGCTGCTGACGATCTGGATGGGTGTCTATCCCAATTCCTTCCTCGACCCGATGGCGCCGGCCGTGGACAAGCTGATCGGCGACTATCAGGCGGCGTTGAAGCTCGCCCGCACCGCGGCGCTGGTACCGTGAGCGGCCGGGAGTAATGAACATGATCGTCGGTCTCGAATCCTGGACCCTGGCCCGGCCGGAAATCTTCCTCGCCGCGGCCACCATGCTGCTGCTGATCTACGGCGTCGTCCGGGGCGAAATCGCCACGCCGTTCGTGTCGGTGGCGACCTCGGTGGCGCTGCTCGTGACGGCGGCGCTGCTGTTCCTGCCGTACCGCGAAGGGACGGCCTTTTCCTCGCTGTTCATCGTCGACCGGCTGACCGCGACCATGAAGGTCATGGTGCTGGTGGGCTCCGCTGTCGCCATCCTGATGTCGCGCTCCTATTTCGAACAGGCCAAGGCCTGGCGGTTCGAGTATCCGATCCTGGTGGCCCTCGCGACGCTCGGCATGATGCTGATGATCTCGGCCAATGATCTGATGGCGCTTTATGTCGGCCTCGAGCTGCAGTCGCTGGCGCTCTACGTCATCGCCTCGTTCCAGCGCGACAGCGTCCGTTCGACCGAGGCCGGCGTGAAGTACTTCGTCCTGGGCTCGGTCGCGTCGGGCATGCTGCTGTTCGGCTCGTCGCTGATCTATGGCTTCTGCGGCGGTACGGCCTTCGTCCAGATCTCCGGCGCGCTGGCCGACGGCCGCGCGACCGAAATCGGCGTGATCATCGGCCTGGTGTTCGTGGTTGCGGGTCTCGCATTCAAGGTCTCGGCCGTGCCGTTCCACATGTGGACGCCGGACGTCTACGAGGGCGCTCCGACGCCGGTGACGGCGCTGTTCGCGGTCGCCCCGAAGATCGCCGCCCTGTCGCTGCTGGTGTCGGTCCTGATGGGCCCGTTCAAGCCGCTGTTCGCGCAGTGGCAGCAGATCATCGTCGTGGCCTCGGTGCTCTCGATGGCGCTGGGTGCCTTCGCCGCGCTCCGCCAGCAGAACATCAAGCGCCTCATGGCCTATTCGTCGATCGGCAATGTCGGCTACATCCTGCTGGGCGTCGCGAGCGGCACCGAGAAGGGCATCCAGGCGGTGGTCTTCTATCTCGCCATCTACCTGGTCATGACCCTGGGCGTCTTCGCGACCATCCTGTTGATGAAGCGCCGCAACATCATGGTCGAGCAGGTCTCCGACCTCGCGGGCCTCGCCCGCAGCCAGCCGATGATGGCGCTCGGCATGCTGATCTTCATGTTCTCGCTGGCCGGCATTCCGCCGCTCGCAGGTTTCTGGGGCAAGCTCTACATCTTCATGGCCGCGGTCGACGCCAAGCTGTTCGTGCCGGCGGTGTTGGGCGTTCTGGCGTCCGTGGTGGCCTCTTACTACTACCTGCGCATCGTGAAGGTGATGTACTTCGACGAGCCGGCCGAGGCGATCGACCGGCCGGCCTTCGGGGTCAACCGCGTGGTGGCGCTGATCGCGGCGTTCCTGATCGCCATCTTCTCCCTGGTGCCCCAGCCCCTGAGCCTGATCGCCGAAGCCGCCGCCAAGGGCCTGTTCCGGTGACCTCGAAGCCCGTCCTCCCGGACGGGTGGACGCTGGTCGCGCTCGAAAGCGTCGGCAGCACCAACGACGAGGCCACCCGTCTCGCCGATGCCGGCGCCCCCGAAGGCACGGTCGTCTGGGCGCGGGAGCAGTCGGGCGGCCGTGGTCGCCGGGGCCGCAACTGGAGCTCACCGGTCGGCAATCTCTACAGTTCGACCATCCTTCGGCCGGCCTGCATGGCGCAGCGCGCGGCCGAGCTTGGCTTCGTAGCCGCGCTCGCGGTTGGCGACCTGGTGCCCGCGGATCGCAGCGTGCGCCTGAAATGGCCCAACGACGTGCTGGTCGATGGCGGCAAGGTCGCGGGAATCCTGCTGGAAAGCGCGATTGGCCAGGATGGCCTTGTGGCGCACGTCGTGGCCGGCATCGGCGTGAACGTCTCTTTCGCGCCGCAGCTCCCGGAGATGCGGTATCCCGGCGCGGCGCTGGGCGGGACGGTCGAGGCGGCCCTCGAGGGGCTCACGCGCGCGCTGGCAAGCCGGTTGGCGCAATGGCGTCAGGACGGGTTCGAGACGGTACGCAACGAATGGCTGTCCAAGGCGGGGCCGCTTGGGGCCGAGGTCGACGTCCGGCTGGGCGAGGGGCTGGTTCGGGGCCGGTTCGCCGGGCTGGACCGCGAAGGCGCTCTCCTGCTGGATACGGCGGAGGGCCCGCGCAAGATCGTGTCGGGTGAATTGCTGGGCCGGGCGGCCTGAGGAGGGTGGGAATGCTGCTGGCCATCGACGTTGGCAACACCAACTCGAAGTTCGTCGTCTTCGATCACGACAGGATCGTCGCCGCGTGGCGTCTGCGCACCGAATCCAAGCGCACGGCCGACGAGTATGCCGCCTGGGTGACGCAGCTCATGCACCTGCAGGGCTTCGATCCCAGGTCGATCAAGGGCGCGATCCTGGCCAGCGTGGTGCCGGCCGTGAACACCCACCTGCGGCGCCTCTGCGAGACCTACTTTCATACCAAGCTGCTGATCGTCGGCGAGCCCGACTGCGTGCTGGGCATCAAGGTCCTGATCGACCGGCCGGCGGAGGCGGGCGCCGACCGCCTCGTCGGCGTCATCGCCGGCCATACCAAGTATGGCGGGCCGCTGATCACGATCGACTTCGGCAGCGCGACGACCTTCGACCTCGCCGACAAGGATGGCAATTTCATCGGTGGCGTGTTCGCGCCAGGCGTCGAGCTGACGATCGAGGCCTTCTACCTCATGACGGCGCGCCTGCCGCGTATCCGGGTCGAGAAGCCCGCCCACGTGATCGGCAAGAACACCGTGGCCAATATGCAGTCCGGCATCTTCTGGGGCTATGTCGGGTTGATCGAGAGCCTGATCCGGCGCATCCGCGAGGAGTATGGCGAGCCCATGAAGGTGATCGCCACTGGCGGACTCGCCAGCGTGTTCAAGGACGAGATCGGATTGTTCGACTTCATCGAGCCCGACCTGATGTCGCTCGGCCTGCTGGAGATCTGGCGGCGCAACCGCGGATGACAGTCCCCTCGAACGACGAGCTGCTTTTCCTGGCCCTTGGCGGGGCCGGCGAGATCGGCATGAACCTCAACCTCTACGGCACGGCCGGCAAATGGCTGATGGTCGATCTCGGCATCGGCTTCGCCGACAGCACGATGGCCGGCGTCGAGGTGGTGATGCCGGATCCGGCGTTCATCGTGGAGCGCCGGGAGGACCTCGTCGGGATCGTCCTGACGCATGCCCATGAAGACCATCTTGGCGCCGTCGCGGACCTGTGGCCGCGGCTCAAGGTACCGGTCTATGCGACGCCCTTCGCCGCCTCGGTCCTGAAGCGCAAGCTGATCGACGCCGGCCTGTGGGACCAGGTCCCGGTCACCGAGATCCCGCTGGGAGGCAAGTTCAGCCTCGGGCCGTTCGAGCTCGAGATGATCACCATGACGCATTCGATCCTCGAGCCGAATGCGATGGCGATCCGCACGAAGTTCGGCACGGTCTTCCACACCGGTGACTGGAAGATCGATCCGGAGCCGCTGCTGGGCGACCTCACCGACGAGGCCATGCTGAAGCGCATCGGCGATGAGGGTGCGCTCGCCATGGTCTGCGACAGCACCAACGTCTTCGTCGAGGGCGAGGCGGGTTCTGAATCCAAGGTCCGGAAGAATCTCGAGAAGCTGGTGAAGGGACACGGGGGCAGGGTGGCCGTCACCTGCTTCGCCTCGAACCTCGCCCGGGTCGAGAGCATCGCGCTGGCCGCGGTTGCGGCCGGCCGACACCCGGTCCTCTCGGGCCGCGCGCTTACCCGCATGCTCGAGGCCGCCCAGGAATGCGGCTATCTGCTGGATTTCCCCGAATGCGTGCCCGAGAAGCAGGCGGGCTACCTGCCGCGCGACAAGGTGCTGTTCATCTGCACCGGCAGCCAGGGTGAGCCGCGCGCTTCGATGTCGAAGCTGGCGGGCGGCGAGCATCGGGACCTCATCCTCGAGGCCGGCGATACCGCCATCTTCTCGTCGAGGGTCATCCCCGGGAACGAGCACTCGGTCGGGCGCCTGCAGAATTCCCTCATGGCCCGCGGGGTCAAGGTCATCACCGACCGGGAGGCCGACATCCACGTCTCAGGCCACCCGGCGCGGGACGAGCTGGTGCGGGTCTATCAGTGGGTCCGGCCCAGGATCGCGCTGCCGGTCCACGGCGAGGTCCGGCACATGATCGAGCATGCGGAGCTGGCGCGAGCCTGCCAGGTGCCGGAAACCGTGGTGGCGCCCAACGGCACGCTGGTACGGCTGGCGCCGGGGCCGGCGGAGATCATAGACCATGTCTTTTCCGGCCGCCTGGCGCGCGATGGCGACGGGCTGATCCCGCTCGACGGGGAATCGCTGCGCGAACGGCGCAAGCTCCTGTGGAACGGCGCGGCGGCGGCGACCCTGGTGGTGGACAAGCGTGGCAAGGCCCTGGCACCGCCGAAAGTCTCGCTGCGCGGGATCGACGACGGCGACGGCGAGCTTCAGGAGGCGATCGAGGACGCGCTGGCCGAGATGCTGGTCGACCTCAAGACCGCCGAACGCACCGACGACCGGCGCATGGAGGAGGCGGCCCGCCAGGCCGTCCGGCGCGTCGTGCGGGCGCACCTCGGTAAGAAGCCGTTGACGGACGTGCACATCGTCCGCATCTAAAGGTCGCGCAGCCGCCGGAGAAGACCATGATCGGACGCCTCAACCACATCGCGATTGCCGTGCCCGACCTGGCCAAGGCGAGCGAGCTCTACCGCACCGTGATGGGTGCCAAGGTGAGCGCGCCCAAGGAACAGCCGGCGCATGGCGTGACGGTGGTCTTCGTCGAACTGCCAAACACCAAGATCGAACTCCTGCATCCACTCGGCGAGAAGTCGCCCATCGCCAATTTTCTGGCTCGCAACGCCGACGGTGGGATCCATCACGTCTGCTACGAGGTCGAGGACATCTATAGCGCCCGCGACAAGCTGAAGTCGCAGGGTGCGCGCGTGCTGGGCGACGGCGAGCCCAAGATCGGTGCCCACGACAAGCCCGTGCTGTTCCTGCATCCCAAGGACTTCACTGGCACGCTGATCGAACTCGAGCAGGTCTGAGGAGCGCCGCGCCATGGGCTGGGCTACCGGCATCATGGTCTACCTGGTGATCTGGTGGATCGCGCTGTTCATGGTTTTGCCGCTGGGGGTCCGGAGGGTCGAAAACCCGGGCAGGGGCCAGGAAACGGGCGCGCCCGAGCGGCCGGAAATGCTTCGCAAGGCGATCATCACGACCATCGTGGCGGCGGTGCTGTGGATCGCCTTCTATGGGTTCTACCAGCTGGATCTGCTGAGCTTCAGGCGACTTGAGGGGACCTGATACCAACGGACAGAACTCATGACGCAACGGCCCATGCTCGTTGAGTAATGGAAGCGAGGATCGCGGGAACAGCGATGAGGCC
>JBILYJ010000036.1:0-20373 GCA_044377795.1 Reyranella sp.
GACCTGATGCGGCTCGCCGATCACGGCCGCATCAAGGAAGGCAACGTCGCCGACTTCGTGGTCTGCGACGGCGACGCGCTGGCCGACATCAAGCGCGCGGCCCGCAAGGAGAACCACCGTATGGTGGTCAAGCGCGGCATCGTCGCCCGCGACAACCGTGCGGCCTTCGCGCAGGAAGCTGCCCGCGTCGCGGCGGAATAGGGAACGGCAAGGGCGATCCCGGAGCCTTCGTGGAAGAAATCTTCCTCATCCTGGTCGGGATCGCCTGGGCGCTCGGCACACCGCTGATCGCCATCATCGCGCTGGTCCGCACGTCGCGCCTGCGGGCGCAGAACGAACGCCTCGCCTCGGAACTGGCGGCACTGCGGCGGCAGATTGCCGAGAGAGGCGCTCAGCCGCTTCCGCCTTCGGTCGAAGCGGCTCCGCTCGCGATGACACCGGTCGAGAACGTCGTGCCGCCGCCGCCGGCGCCTCCCTTCGTTCCGGAGCCCGAGCCCCGGGCCATACCCGAAGCGATTGTCATCGGTGCGGATCTGCCGGCATCCCCGTCGGCTCCCGCGCCGCCGCCGTCCCTCCCGGCCATCGAGCCGGTGAAGGTCGGCTGGGAGCAGCGGCTCGGCGCCCGGGCCTTCCTCTGGGTCGGCGCCATTACGCTCGCTCTGGCGGCCGTCTTCCTCGTCCGCTACTCGATCGAGGAGGGTTACCTCTCTCCAGAAGTACGGGTCATCCTCGCGGCCCTGTTCGGCTTTGCCCTGATCGCGGGGGCCGAGCGGATGCGGCCGCGCGACGATCGCGTCTCGCAGGCCCTGGCGGCCGCGGGTGTCGCGGCGCTCTACGGCTCGCTGCTCTCGGCCGTGGCGCTCCACGACATGATCTCCAAGGTCGCGGCAGGCGGTGGCGCGGCGGCCCTGACAGCCTTCGCGATCACCCTCTCGCTGCGCCATGGAATCCTCGTCGCGGCACTCGCCTTCGTCGGCGGCTTCCTCAGTCCCGCGATCATCGGTAGCGAACAACCCAATACGCCGGTCCTGTTCGGCTATCTGCTGGCCATTGCCGCCGGCACCCTCACAGTGATCAGGATCCGCGGCTGGTGGGTACTGGGCTGGGGTGTGCTGGCGGGCTCGGTGTTGTGGACCGGCGTGTGGATGCTGGCCGATCCCGACCTGCCGGAACTGCACTGGGTCGGCCTCTTCCTGGTGGCGCTCGCCGGGCTGTTCGTCTGGGCGTCGTGGCGGCGCCTGCAGGAGAGTGAGAACCCGGCGAAGGACGTGCTGGCCCTGGTCTGGGCCTCGCTGGCGCTCACCGGCGGCCTGCTCGTGCTGGCCATCGCGCAGGACGGCGGCGCGCAAGCGGCCGGCTGGCTGGCCCTGGCCGTGCACGGGATCGGCATCTTCGCCTTTGCGCGCCAGGCTCCGCGTTTCCAGTTCGCGGCCGGCCTCGCCCCGGCCCTTTCCCTGGTCGCACTGGCTCTGTGGTGGTGGACATCGGGAGGCATCCCGGCGGATTGGAACGAAGGCCGCTTCGGCTGGCTGGTGACGGGGTTCGGCGGCCTGTATGCGGCGGCGGCCTTCGCCCTGCTGTGGAACGCCGCCCGGCCGGGCTTCTGGGCCGCCCTGTCGGTATCGGCCGCGCTCTCGCACTTCCTGTTTGCCTGGTACGTGCTGCGCGGAACGGCGATCGGTGGTGTCCCGTGGGGCCTGATCAGCGTCGGCCTCGCCGCACCGTTCCTGGTGGGGGCGGAACGGCTGGTGCGCTGGCGCGGAACGATGCCCGGCGCCACCGAAGCGCTGGGCTTCCTGGCCGCGGGCGTGACCTTCTTCATCGGTGCCGCGATCCCGCTCGAGCTCAATCGCGAATGGATCACCGTCGCCTACGCGATCGAGCTGGCCGCCGTTGCCGCGATCTCCGCCCAACTCGGGTTGGTGACCCTGCGCCGGCTCTGCTGGCCGCTGCTCGCCATCGTGGTCGTGCGGTTCGTCATCAACCCGGAGGTCCTCAAGTATCCGATCGGCCTCACGCCGATCCTCAACTGGATGCTCTGGGGCTACGGCATCTCGATCGCCGCGCTGGTCGTGGCGCTGCGCTTCCTGCGGCCGACCGGCGACGTGCGATTGGTGCGTTCGGTCGAGGCGGCCGCAGCCTTGCTCACCTTCGTCCTGCTGACGCTGGAGGTGCGCAGCCTCTTCCAGCCGACGACGATGATGATGCCGGATGCCAGCTTCATGGAGCGGGCCTGCTACGTGCTGGTCTGGGGCGCCTTTGCGCTGGCGGCGCTGTGGAAGACGCGGCTCGACGGTGACCTCGTGGCCCTGTGGGCGTGGCGCCTGAGCGGGGGTGTGGCCGTCGCGGTCGTCCTCATCGTCCAGGTGCTGGTCGCCAATCCGGTGTTCGAGCCGGCGGATGTCGGCCGGCTGCCGATCCTCAATGGCTTGCTGCTGGCCTACGCGATACCGGCGGCGATGGCGGCGCTGGCGCGCCGGTGGATCGATATCGAGCCCGACCGGCGGGTCGATCTCCTGGTCGAGGCGGCGGCGTCTATTCTGGCCTTCGTCTATGTCTCGTTCGAGGTGCGCCACTTCTTCGATCCCGGCTTCGAGCGGCCCGGCTTCGACGCGCACGGGCTGGAACTCTATGCCTACTCGATCGTCTGGCTGCTGTTCGGCGTCGCCCTGCTGGCCCTGGGCTTCCTGCGCCAGGCCGCGGCGCTGCGTCATGCGGGCATGGCGCTGGTCTGTATCGTCGTCGCCAAGGTGTTCCTGATCGACATGGCGGGGCTGCAGGGGCTGCTGCGCGTCTTCTCGTTCCTGGGCCTCGGCGCGGCGCTGATCGGCCTCGGCTACGCCTATCGCCGCCTGGGTTTCGACAGCAAATGACTGAGCCACTGTTTCCCGAACTCGCGATGTCGCTGGACGCATTGCGGACGCTGCAACTCGACCGGCTGCGCGCCACGCTGCGCGACGCCTACGACAACCAGGTGCCGTACCGCGCCAAGTGCGACGCGGCGGGCGTCCATCCCGACCAGCTCAGGAGCCTGGACGATCTCGCGCGCTTCCCCTTCACGGAGAAGGGCGACCTGCGCGACGCCTATCCCTACGGCATGCTGGCGATCCCGCGCGAACGCTGCGTTCGCCTGCACGCCTCCAGCGGCACCACGGGCCGCCCGACGGTGGTGGGCTACTCGGCGCGGGACATCGCGACCTGGGGTGACCTGATGGCGCGCTCGCTGTTCGCGGGCGGCGCGCGACCGGGCGACATCATCCATAACGCCTATGGCTACGGGCTGTTCACCGGCGGGCTGGGCGCGCATTACGGCGCGGAGCGGCTGGGCTGCACCGTGGTGCCGATGTCGGGCGGCTTCGGGGAGCGGCAGGTCCAGCTCATCCGTGAGTTCGGCGCCCGCATCGTATTGATGACTCCGTCCTACATGCTGGCGATCGCCGACGAGTTCGAACGCCAGGGTATCGATCCGCGCGACACGGCGATGCGAATCGGCATTTTCGGGGCCGAGCCGTGGACGGAGGGGATGCGCGCGGAGATCGAGCGCCGGCTCGGCATCGATGCCGTCGACATCTACGGGCTGAGCGAGGTGATGGGACCGGGCGTCGCCTGCGAGTTTGTCGAAACCAAGGACGGGCCCACGATCTGGGAGGATCATTTCTATCCCGAGATCGTCGACCCCGCGACCGGCCGGCCCGTGGCCGAGGGCGAGCCGGGCGAACTGGTGTTCACGACGCTCACGAAAGAGGCGATGCCCGTCGTGCGCTATCGGACGCGCGACCTCACGCGGCTGATGCCGGGCTCGGTCACGGCGATGAGGCGCATGGCCAAGATCACCGGGCGGAGCGACGACATGCTGATCGTGCGCGGCGTCAATCTCTTCCCGAGCCAGGTCGAGGAACAGATCCTGCGCGACCCGGCGCTGAGCGGTCACTACGTCATCGAACTCACGCGGACCGGTGCGCTCGACGATCTGGTGGTCCGGGTCGAGGCGCGTGACGGTCAGGAGCAGGCAGCCCGGGTTCACTCGGCCGAGGAGCTGACGCGGCGGCTCAAGGGCATGTGCGGCCTCTCGGCCGAGGTCGAGATCATGCCGCCAGGTACGGTCGAACGGTCGATGGCCAAGGCGCGCCGTGTGATCGACAAGCGCCCGAAGGATTAGAGCCCCGACGCCAGCCGGATGCTGGCCCCGAGGAGTCCGGGATCGTGAGGAGCTGGCTGACTTGCTCTGCGTGATCGATACCCGCCGGCTCCCGAGGCCATCTTGCCGCCAGCCGGTAGTCTGCCTTACGCTCCAATCCCGTCAGCCCACGGACCGGCCAGAACGGCCGGTCTCTGCTCACGGACCGGCATCGCGACTGGGGCAGACTACTTTGGTGCGGATGTTACGCTCTTTGCGAGGACCTCGATATCGCGGGTACATCGACGCGTTGAGCGACGGGCACGTACATGGTTGGGCGTATGACAGCGGTCGTCCCCGCGAGCGGCTCTCCGTTGAAATCTATGCTCGTGGCATTCTTGTCGGCGTTGTACGCGCTGATGGCTTTCGTTCGGATTTGGCTGGTGCGGGCATCGGCGATGGCAAATGCGCCTTTTCTTTTGCCCTTCCCGCAGAGGTGGGCGACGGCGGTCCGATTGCTGCCCGGGTGACGAAAACCGAGTACTGGCTAACCAACAGCAACCGTTATGGCACCGCCAACTCGCCGAGGCCCGGTCGAGGAAGGAATATCTCGCCCAACTGGGCCCGCGCCCTTACCGGTGACAGGGAGTTCAGGGAAGAACAGGCCAGGCTGGGGCATTGCTGGACGCTTCTCGGGATTACTCCGGACTTGAAGAAGGATGGAGACTGGTTTCGCGGGACACTGGGCGGTCGGTCGATTTTCGTACAGAGATTCGGTGACACGATTAAGGGGTTTGAGAACCGCTGCGCCCATCGGTTTTATCCTCTGCGAACGTCCGACAAGGGTAACGGCCCGATTGTTTGTGGCTTTCACCATTGGCACTACAATCGAGACGGCCATGCGGTCGGGATCCCCAATTGTCTGGAAGTATTAGGTACGCATCCACGCGAGGTCGGGGCCAAGCTCATTGCCTTGGACATTGCCACCTGCGGATCTCTCATCTTCGGTCGGTTTCCAGGAGGGAATACCTCGGACAGCCTTGAGGACTATCTCGGTGAAGGCTTCCCCATCGTCGACGCGATGTGCACGATGCCGGGGCGTCCACAGCGCTTGAACGGTGAAATTGCCGCCAACTGGAAACTGCCGATGGAAATCACGCTGGATGATTACCACGGTGTCGCGATCCACCACCGTAAGAGCTACGCGAAGAACAACGAACTCTCGTACTTCCGATTTGGTATGCATAGTGCGCACTTTACGGGTCACGACGATACCCTCGCCTCAATGTCGGTGGCGTGCCGGGAGAATCGCTATCTTCCAAGCGGTTACCGTATCTTCAATATCTTTCCCAATCTTGCTGTTTCCATTTTCAACGCACGCCCCTATTGGTTTTGTCACGTCCAGCTGTTTGCGCCGACATCTCCAAGGCAAACAAGCCATATGGGGTGGCTTTTCCAGACAAGATTTCCAGCGAAGGAGCGCGCACTCGATCGCTGGATGCGTCCATTCACGGACGTGATCCGCGCGCATCTCGTCCGTCTCTTCACAAAGAAGATCGTCGAGGAAGATCGCCGAGCCTGCGAGCAGATGCAGACGATCGCCCATCAGTTTGAGGGCTCTCCGATACTCGGCGCGCAAGAGAAGCGTATCGAGTGGTTCGAGGAGGCCTATGAGGCTGCCATGTCGAAAGGCGAAGCGATAAGCGACACTCGCAGACAGGAGAGGTCGAAAGACTCTACAGTCCTGACGCCAACAGGATCCGGGCCCTGAGCAGCCCGGGATCGTCGGGGAGCTGGCTGACTTCAGGCGTAATGAGGTTCGCCTGCGATACAGGCGCCGATGCCTTTGCACGGCCCATCGAGGCGTCGACGACGACCGCAAGCGTGATCAGGGCAGCGGCGATCACGAGCAGGTCGAGCCACGAAAAGCGCGACTTCTGAAGTTCATAGCGGATGGCGATGGCCCGCTTCTTCTTTTGGCCGTTATTCATGATGGCCTCTGGGGACAGTGTTATTGGCTGGGCTGGAATCGTTGCTTTGTGATTCCGATTTCGGTCGCAGCCGCGACCGCACTGAGGCGACACCAAGGAAGTTTGAGTCAACCGTGTCCGATGGTGGCGCCGGCGACGGCGGCAAACGTCAGGATCGAGGCGGCAACGACCAGGAAATCGATCCAGCCCATCGACAGGCGACGGCGCTTCACTGTCTGTCTCCCGCGGTGACGGTCGAAGGAGGCTTGGCTGCTGTGAAGGGCGCGGCAGTCTGCGCGAGGACGCCGCCCGCGAAGATCACGACGAGTGCGGCATCGACAGTGGCGAAATTGCGGCGAGACATGGAACCTCTCGTTGTGTTCGTCCATGAACACTACGGAGAGGTGGCGGCGATCATCCCTCGCGGAAAATCATGCGCGCGCTGCGAGCGCATAAGTCAGACGTAGGCGATGCGCAGGATGTTGGTCGCGCCCGGCGTTCCGAACGGGACGCCCGCCGTCACCACCAGCCGCTCGCCTTCCTTCGCGATCATTTCCTGGCGAGCGACTCTTACGGCGCGCTGTACCATGTCGCCGAAATTGTGCGCGTCCTCGGTTCGCACGGGATGCACGCCCCAGGTGAGGGTCATGCGCCGCGCCGTGTCGATGTTCGGCGTGAGACAGAGGATGCGGACGTCGGGACGTTCGCGCGCCGCGCGCAAAGTCGTCGAGCCGGTGTTGGTGTAGGTGACGATGGCGGCGGCCGACAATGTATGGGCGCACTGGCGGGCGGCGGCGCTGATCGCGTCGGCGGTCGTCGCCTCGGGCTCGTGCCGGCTCGCGTCCATCAGGCGGCGATAGAGCGGGTCGGCTTCGACGCTCTTCAGGATGCGATCCATCATCGTGACCGCTTCGACCGGATAGTTGCCCGAAGCCGATTCGGCGGACAGCATGACGGCGTCGGTGCCGTCATAGACGGCGGTGGCCACGTCGGACACTTCGGCGCGCGTCGGCGTCGGCGCGTTGATCATCGATTCCAGCATCTGCGTCGCCACGATGGTCGGCTTGCCGGCGACGCGGGCGGCGGCGAGGATGCGCTTCTGCAGCGGCGGAACGGCCTCGGGCGGCATCTCCACCCCGAGATCGCCACGGGCGACCATGATGCCGTCGCTCTGCTCGATGATCTCGTCGAGATGCTCGATCGCCTGAGGCTTCTCAAGCTTGGCCATCACCGCGGCGCGGCCGGCCACCAGCTTCTTGAGCTCGGCGATGTCGTTGGCGTGCTGCACGAAGGAGAGGGCGATCCAGTCGACACCCAGCGAGAGGCCGAACGCGAGGTCCTTGTGATCCTTAGGTGTCATCGGCGACATCGGCAGGACGAGGTTGGGCAGGTTGACGCCCTTGCGGTCGCTGATCGTGCCGGCGACCTCGACCTCGGTGTCGATGGTCTCGGCGTCGTGGGACACGATGCGCAGCCGCACCTTGCCGTCGTCGATCAGCAGGATGCCGTCGGGCTTCGCGGCCTTGAAGATCTCCGGATGCAGGAGGGGGACGCGCTTGGTCGTGCCGGGCTCGGCATCCATGTCGAAGCGCACCCGCTGGCCCTTCTTCAGGACCATCGGCCCCTTGGCGAAGGTGCCGAGGCGCAGCTTAGGGCCCTGAAGATCCAGCAGGATGGCGATCGGGTGTTTGAATTCCTTCTCGAGCGCGCGCAGCTGCTCGACCCGCTGGCGATGGTCCTCGTGCTGGCCGTGGCTGAAGTTCAGACGGAAGACATCGGCGCCCGCTTCGAACAGGGTCCGCAGGCGCTCCGTGGTCGACGAGGCGGGGCCGAGCGTGGCGACGATCTTGGTGAATCGATTGCGGCGCATGAGGACAGTCTACTTCGAAGGTGACGACACTTTGAAGTCACCGGCCTGTTCGTAGACCTTTACGACCGCGGCGTCATCCAGCTTGCCCCAGCCGGCGCCGGCGGCTGCGATGAAGAGCTGATGTGCGGCAGCGGCAAGAGGCAGCGGCAGGCGCAGCTCGTGGCCCGTGTCGAGCACCAGGCCGAGATCCTTCACGAAAATTTCGATCGCCGAGAGCGGCGTGTAATCGTCGTCGAGCATGTGCGGCACCCGGTTGCCGAACATCCAGGAGTTTCCGGCGCTCGCCGAGATCACTTCATAGACCGCGCGCGTATCGGCGCCCGCCTTGGCGGCGAGCGCCATTGCCTCGGCGGCCGTGGCGATGTGCACGCCGGCCAGGAGCTGGTTCACCGTCTTCACCAGCGAACCGATGCCGGCCTTGTCGCCCAGGCGGAAGACCTTCGCCGAGGTCGCGGACAGGATGGACTCGGCCGCGGCGAAGGCTCCTGCAGTGCCGGAGGACATGAAAGTGAGTTCGCCGGATTCGGCGCGCGCCCGGCCGCCCGACATCGGCGCGTCGAGCAGCGAATGGCCAGTTGCGGCGAGACGCTCGTCGAGCTTGCGGATGAAGGCTGCCGGGCAGGTGGCGCACTGCATGACGAGGCCGCCCTTGCGCAGCGTGGCGACCGCACCGCCCTCGCCATAGAGCACCGCTTCGACTTGCTGAGCGTTCACGACGGCAACGATGACCACATCGGCTGTCTTCGCTGCTTCAGCGGGAGACGCGGCCGTCATGCCGCCGGCGGCCACGAAAGCGTCGCGGGCGACGGCACTGGGATCGACGCCGATCACCTTGTGAGCATGTTTCAGCAGGTTCTTCCCCATGCCGAGGCCCATCGAGCCCAGGCCCACGAAAGCGACGACGGGTGTGTTCTTGTCGGTCATGGGTCAGGCCTTGATCCCGTACTTGGCGGCCCAGCCGAGGCCGGCGCCCGTGGTCGTCTTCGGCTTGTATTCGAGGCCGACATATCCGTCGTAGCCCAGCCGATCGAGCACATCGAGCAGGTACAGGTGGTTCACCTCGCCGATGTCGGGCTCGTTGCGATCGGGATTGCCCGCGATCTGCACGTGCGAGGTGATCGGGAAGAGGCGCTCCATGCGCTTCTGCAGATCGCCCTCGGTGACCTGCAGATGATAGAGGTCGAGCTGCAGGCGGAGATGCGGCGCGCCGACTTCATCGATGATCGCCTTCACCTGGTCGGTCGTGTTGGTGAAGTAGCCGGGAATGTCGCGATGGTTGATCGGCTCCAGCACGATGGTGATGCCGGTCTTGGCCGTCCGGTCGCAGATCTTCTTCAGGTTCGAAATGAAGGTGCGGTGCATTGCCTTCACGTCGGCGCCGGGGGCGATCATGCCGGACATGACGTGCAGCGTGCGGCACTCGAGCACCCGGGCATAATCCAGCGCCTTGTCGATGGCGGCGGCGAACTCGGCCTCGCGGCCCGGCAGCGCCGCCAGTCCGCGCTCGCCCTTGCTGGCATCGCCCGGCGGCAGGTTGAACAGCGCCTGGGTGAGCTTGTGCTTCTTCAGTTCGGCGGCGATCTCGGCCGCCGGCGCTTCATAGGGAAACAGGATCTCGACGGCCTTGAAGCCATGCGCCGCGGCGGCGCCGAAGCGCTGCAGGAACGGCACTTCCTGGTAGATCCACGAAAGATTGGCGGCGAGCTTGGGCATTCTTCTGGTCCAATCAGGAAGGATAGGCTTCTTCGACGTCGCGCACCTGGGCATCCGAGAGCGTGCGCAGTTTGAACCCCTGCAGCAGCAGGTGGAGCTTGGCCGTCTCCTCCAGCTCCTCGATCGAGGCGGAGGCGGCCGACAGCGAGGTTCCCGCGACCACCGGGCCGTGGTTGGCCAGCAGCACGGCGCGATGGCCCTTGGCATAGTCGCGAATGGCGTCGGCGAGCTTGGGATCGCCCGGCCTGAAATAGGGCACCAGCGGCAGCTTGCCGACCCGCATCACGAAGTAGGGCGTGATCGGCGGCAGGGTCGTCTCGGCATTGTGGTGGCAGGACGGATCGAGGCAGGAAATCGCCACGGCATGCGTGCAGTGGAGATGGACGATCGCACCGTCCTTGGGTCGTACGTCGTAGACCGAGCGGTGCAGCAGCGCTTCCTTGGTCGGCGGATCGCCCGCGACATGCTTGCCCGAGAGATCGATCTTGGAGAGCTGGCCGGGCTCAAGTTCGCCGAGCGAGGAGTTGGTCGGCGTCATCAGCCAGCCGTCTGCGATGCGCGCGCTGATGTTGCCGGAGGTGCCGGGGCAGAGGCCCCGCGCGGCCAGCTTGGCGCCCAGCGCGCAGATCTGTTCGCGTATCTTGGTTTCTGCGGTGCTCATAGCCGGTGGAATGCCTTGGTGAAGAAATCGGGCGCGCCGAAATTGCCGGACTTCAGCGCGAGCAGGAGCGGTTTGGCGCCGACGGACGCCGTCCACGGCACGCCGGGATCGATCTCGGGGCCGATGCGCAGCGCGGTCACGTCGAGCGCACTCACGACGGCGCCCGAAGTCTCGCCGCCGGCCACCACGAGGCGGCCGACGCCGGCCTCGACGAGGCCACGGGCCAGCGCCGCCATGGTCTTCTCGATCGCCTGGCTCGATTTCTCGATGCCGTACTTCGCCTGCAGCGCCTTCACGGCCTCAGGCGTGTCGCTGGCCGACAGCAGGATAGGCGCCTTGCCGAGTTTTTCCCTGGCCCAGGCGAGCGCCTTGCCGGCGACATCTTCGCCGCGGCAGATCGCGTCGGTATCGAGCGCGAGATGTGCGCCCTTGAAGGCCTTGATCTGGCCGAGCGTGGCCGCGGAGCAGGAGCCGGCCAGCACCGCCGGCGCGCCTTCCGTCTTCGGCAGCGCATCGGCGCCGGAGCGATGAGCCATCAGGCCGCGGCGGCGATACGCGGCGGGCAGGCCCAGCGCGACCCCCGAGCCGCCCGTGACCAGCGTGTCGTCACCGATCGCTTCGCCGATGATGCCGAGATCGGTGTCGGCCACGGCATCGACCACGACATGCCGAACGCCGTCTGCAGCGAGCCTGTCGAGCGCTTCACGCAGGACGGCAGAGCCGGACTGGACCTGCTTCAAGGCGACGAGGCCGACCTTGTGCGGCGTCTGTCGCGCCAGCACGCGCACCAGGCTGGCATCGGTCATGGGCGTCAGCGGGTGGTGCTTCATGTGCGAGTCCGAGAGCAGCACGTCGCCCACGAACAGGTGGCCGAAGAAGATCGTGCGCCCGTTCACCGGAAAGGCAGGGCAGTAGATCGCCTGCTTCGCTTTCAGCGCATCGAGCAGCGCATCGCCCACCGGACCGATGTTGCCGGCGTCGGTCGAATCGAAGGTCGAGCAGTATTTGAAGAAGAAGCGTACGCAGCCCGCGTCCTGCAGGGCCTTCAGCGCGGCGAGCGACTGGGCGACCGCGTCGGCAGCCGGGATCGAGCGCGTCTTCAGCGCGACGACGACGGCATCCACGTCGTCGGGGATCGTGCCGTTCGCCGGTACGCCGATTGTCTGGATCGTGCGCATGCCGCCTTTGACGAGCATGCCCGCGATGTCGGTTGCGCCGGTGAAATCGTCGGCGATCACTCCAAGAATGGCCATGCGCGACCCTAGGCGATCACGGTTGCGGGCATCCAGAACTTTCGGCGCCGGGAGCGTCGTCGGGTCTCGTCTTCGCCGTCGTAGTGGTGCAACGGCGGTGCAGCATCGAAGGTGTCGCGAATGTCGAGGGAGTTGACGTTTACGATGCCGATGGCGCCGTTTTCCTCGGGCATCACGGCACCAACATAGACACCGCACCTGGCGCAGAGCAGGTAATCGGTGATGCCGAGGCCAAAGCGATAGCGGGAGAGAGCGCCGGGCGAGGCCCGGAATTCGACGGCGCCACGGCGGTCGCCCATCGTGCGGGCGCCGTGGCGGCGGCAGAAGCTGCAAGCGCAGCGGCCGACCCGCATCTCCTCGGGCTTCTTGTCGGAGGTGAACGCGATCCTGATCGCGCCGCAGTGGCAGGAGCCGGGATAGGTCGTCATGGCGCGATCAGGGTGACCCTGAAATCGTTGACGTTGGTCCGCGTCGGGCCGGTGAGGAGGCTGTCGCCCAGCATCCCGAAGAAGCCGTGCCCGTCATTGTCGTCGAGCATCGCCTGCGGATCGCGCCCCTTGGCGCGCGCCCGGGCCAGCGTGTCGGGCGTGAACACCGCGCCGGCAATGTCTTCGGCGCCATCGACGCCATCGGTATCGGCCGAGAGGCCCCAGATGCCGGCCGCACCGTCGGCCGCGATGGTCTCGGCCAGCAGATATTCGACGTTGCGGCCGCCACGGCCCTGGCCGCGCACCGTGACGGTGGTCTCGCCGCCGGAGAGGATGGCCACCGGCTTGCCGCCGCGCCTGGCGATCTCGAGGGCCTGGCGGGCGTGAGCGGCGCCCAGTTCGCGGGCCTCGCCTTCGAGATTGTCGCCCAGCATGAGAACCTCGACGCCGTGCTCTCTTGCAACGGCGGCGGCGGCTTCGAGCGAGCGCTTGGGCGTCGCCACCATGATCGTCTCGACGTTGGCGAGGCGCGGATCGCCGGGCTTCGGCGTCTCCGCGATGCGCCCGGCCGCGCCGTCCTGCAGATGCTTCAGCACCGCGGCCGGCGGGTCGATGCGGTACTTCGCGAGCACGGCCAGCGCGTCGGCGAAGGTCGTCTTGTCGGCGACGGTGGGACCCGAGCCGATGACACCCGGGTCATCGTTCGGCACGTCGGAGATCAGCCACGACAGGACGCGCGCCGGCTGGGCGGCGACCGCAAGACGGCCGCCCTTGATCGCCGACAGATGCTTCCGCACCGTGTTCATCTCGACGATGTTGGCGCCCGATTTCAGAAGCGCCCGATTGACGTCCTGCTTGTCGTTCAAGGTGAGACCCGGGGCGGGCAGCGCGAGCAAGGCAGAGGCGCCGCCGGAGATCAGGCAAAGCACCAGGTCGTCGGCGCTCAGTCCCTGGACGCGCTGGTAGATGCGGCCGGCGGCCTCGCGGCCCTTGTCGTCGGGAACGGGGTGGGCGGCTTCGACGATCTCGATGCGCTTGCAGGTCTCGCCATAGCCGTAGCGCGTGACCACCAGCCCTTCGAGCTGATGCGGCCATTGATCCTCGACGGCGCGGGCCATGGCGGCACTCGCCTTGCCGGCGCCGATCACGATGGTGCGGCCCTTCGGTGGCTGGAGCTTCTCGATGTAGGGCGCCAGGCAGGTGGCGGGGCGAGCGGCGGCGAGGGCGGCGTCGAACAGGGCGCGCAACAGGGCGCGGGCGTCGGCATCTTTCATTTGCCCGATCTTCGCACTATAGGGGCGCGATGCAACCGTTGCTCCGGCCGGGCGATCCGCCGCCGTTCTCCGTCTTCAACGAGCAGGGTCAGGCGCCGCTTTTGCTGCTGTGCGATCACGCCAGCAAGGGGGTGCCGCAGGCGCTGGGCGATCTCGGCATTCCCGAGAGCGAACTGGCGCGGCACATCGGCTGGGACATTGGCGGGCTCGACGCGGCGATCGAACTGGCGAAAGCGCTCGACGCGCCGCTGGTCTCGTCAGGCTATTCGCGGCTGGTGATCGACTGCAACCGCTGGCCGGGCGGCGAGGGCTCGACGCCGGAGATCAGCGACGAGACTGTCATCCCGGCTAACCAGGGTCTGACCAGGGAACAGGTCGACGCTCGGGCCGAGGCCTGCTTCTGGCCCTATCATCGCGAGGTCGACCGGCTGCTCGACGCGATGACCGAAGGTGGGCGCACGGTCTGCCTGCTGGTGATGCACAGCTTCACGCCGGTGATGAAGGGCTTTGTCCGCCCCTGGCATGTCGGCGTGCTGTGGAACGACGATCCGCGCCTGCCCGAGCCGCTGCTGGCCGAGCTGCGCCGCGATCCGTCTCTGGTGGTGGGGGACAACGAACCCTATTCGGCGCGGGCGTCCTACGAATACACGCTGACCGCCCATGCGCGGTCGCGGGCGCTGCCGCATTGTTCGCTGGAGGTTCGCCAGGATCTCATGGGCACGCCCGACGACGCGCGCGCCTGGGGGCGCAGACTGGCCCCGGCGATCTCGGCTTCCGTCAAAAAGGCCCTCTTGCAAGTCGCAGGGGCGTCTGGTTAAGCCTGCCGCCCGAGCCTATATCCAGAACACGACATCGGCCTGCACCCCCAGGAGGCGATCATGGATGACAAGACCCGTACCGAACTCGAAGCCGCTGCCTTCCGGCGTCTGGTGTCGCACCTTCAGGAGCGCACCGACGTCCAGAACATCGACCTGATGAACCTGGCCGGCTTCTGCCGGAACTGCCTGTCGCGCTGGTATCGCGAGGAGGCGGGCAAGCAGGGCATCGAGGTCGCCGATCCGAAGGCCCGCGAGATCGTCTACGGCATGCCCTACGACGAGTGGAAGGCCAAGCACCAGAAGGATGCGTCGGCCGACCAGAAGAAGGCCTTCGACAAGGCCCAGCACAAGCACTGATGCTGGCAATGCCAGCCATTGGGACGCGCGGGGACCGTCCCCGTTATCCCCATCATTCATCGCATCGACGTCATTGAGCTGACATGGCCGCTGCTCCTATGGTCCGGCCCTGTGCTAAGGAGTAGGTCATGCCGGACGGCAGCAGCGTTTCCAAGAAGACCAAGGCGGGCTCGATCTCGGCCGATCGCCTGAAGAGTTTCATCGAGCGCATCGAGAAGCTCGAGGAGGAGCGCAAGGCCATCGGCGGCGACATCAAGGACGTCTACAGCGAGGCCAAGGGCGTCGGCTACGACGTCAAGACCATGCGCAAGATCGTGTCGCTTCGCTCCATGGACGCCTCCGATCGCGCGGAAGCCGAGACGCTTCTCGACGTCTACAAGCACGCGCTCGGAATGGTCTGACACTCCGGACAGAAACGGAAATTTGATTTCGCACGCCAAGGCGAGGCGGTAGGGTCCCCGACGGCAGAATGCTCCGGTTACAGGAGCGGGCCGAGGAGGAACTCCCATGCGAAACACGGTCATTTCGGGCGTTTGCGTAGCGTTGAGTCTCGGCGCCATTCAGGCGCATGCACAGATCGCCGTTTCCTCGAACGATCACAAGATCATCCAGGCAAACGGCGTCAACAGGAACGTCGCCAACCCGCCACCCGACACCATCACGATCATGGATCTCGGCGCCCTGCCGGTGAAGGTCGTGGGCACCGTGTCGAATGTGCCGGGCAGCGTGGTCGGGCCACCGCTTTCGGTGGCGATCACGCCGGACGAGTCGATTGCGCTGATCGCCTCCTCGTCGAAGCTCGATCCCGCCGATCCGACCAAGCTTGTCCCCGACGATCGCGTAACCGTCGTCGATCTCAAGGACCGCAAGATTCTCGGCACGCTGAATACCGGGGCGGGCGCAGCCGGCATCTCGATCACCAGGGACGGCAAGCGCGCCTTTGTCGCCAATCGCATGGCCGGATCGATCTCGATCCTGTCGATCGACGGCAAGGACGTGAAGCTGGTCAAGACCGTGCCGCTGATGGACGCCAAGACGCTGCTCAGCCACATGGCTGTGTCGCAAGACGGTGCGACCGGCGTGGTGACGCGCAATGGCGACGCCAAGGTCGAGCTGATGAAGCTGGGCGGCGACAACGTCACCTCGTCTTCGGTGCTCGATGTGGCACCGCGACCCTATGCCGTCTCGGTGACGCCCGACAGCAAGACTGCCGTCGTGGCAAGCCTCGGCGATCCCAAGGCCAACGGCATCCTCACCGTGATCGACCTCGCCAGCGGCAAGATCGTGGGGACCGCCGACATCGGTCATGAGAATCTCGAGGGCATGATCATGTCGAGCGATGGCCGCTGGATCGCAGGGGTCGCGCATGCCGGCTCGACGCGGCCCAAGGATGCACCGCAACACAAGCCCAACGGGATGCTCGTGCTCTACAGGCTCGACGGCGCGGGTCTGACCAAGACCGGCGAGGCGCCGATCGGCGGCTGGTCGCAGGGAGCGTCCTTCTCGCGCGATGGCTCCGTCATCGTCGTTCAGAACATGAACGAGAAGAACCTGCAGGTGTTCAAGAACGACAATGGCAAGGTGACCGACACCGGTCAGAAGATCGATGTCGGCGGCGGTGCCGCGGCCGTGAGGAGCTCGACCGACCGATGATCCAGAGGCGTACCTTACTCAAACTCCCGCTCGCCGCTCTTGCGGCGGGCGGGGTCCCGACGGCGCGAGCCCAGACCTTCCCGTCGCAGCCTGTCCATATCGTCGTGCCGTTTCCGCCCGGAGGCGGCACGGATGCGCTGGTGCGGGCGGTCCAGGAGCCGATGCAGAAGGCGCTGGGCGGCACGGTGATCGTCGACAACAAGGGCGGCGGCGGGGGCAGCATCGCCCACGAGTTCGTGGCCAAGCAGCCGGCGGACGGCCATTGGCTGGTGGTAAGCGCCAACAACCTGCCGCTCTATCCCCACATCGTGGCCAAGCTCGGCTTCGATGCGAAGACGGCCTTCGTGCCGATCGGCTTCATCGCCAAGCAGGAATCCGTGCTGGTGGGCAGCCACGATGCGCCCTGGCCGGACCTCAAGGCGATCATCGCCGCGGCGAAGGCGGCACCCGGGTCGGTGCAGTACGGCACGGCGGGTCTGACCACGCCGATGCACCTGTCGACCGAGCAGTTCGCCATGCTGAACGGCCTCAAGCTGACGCACGTGCCGTTCCGCGGGACCGGTCCGCTGGTGACCGACCTGCTGGGCGGCCACATCAAGCTCGGCATGTCGAGCATCACCAGCGTCGCGCCGCAGATCGCGGCCGGGAAGCTCAAACCCTACGCAATGGCCTCGCTCGAGCGCTCCTCGGTCGCGCCGACGATTCCGACCTTCAAGGAGCTGGGGGCGGGCGATGTCGACGGCACGATCGTCTACACGCTGCTCGCGCCCGCAGGCACGCCGCCGGCGACCATCGCCCGATTGAACCAGGCGCTGAACGCCGCCGTGGCGACGCCGGAGCAGAAGGCGGACCTCGCAAAGCGCGGCTTCGTCGCCATGGGCGGCACGCCGGAGCAGCTGGCCGAATGGCTGAAGATTCAGGAGCCGATCTGGGTGCCGGTGCTCAAGGCCGCCGGCGTCAAGCCGGAATAGCAAACAGCGTGCGTCCCGGTCGTGCCATTGCAGTCTTGATGCAGGTCAATGCCGGGGTACGGCCGTCTCTTTAGCGTGAAGGCGAAGAGGGAAAGGGGTTGCATGCGTTCCATTCTCGTCACCGTCGATGACACGCCGTCCGCCGTCGCTGCCAGGAGACTTGCAGTTGCATTGGCTCGACAGTGCGGCGCCCAGTTGAGGGGCGTGACCGCACTGGATGTCAGCGACCTCGATCGCGTCGAGCCGATTCCGATCGGCGGGGTGCAACACGCCTACGACCGGTTGCAGCATCGCAAGAAGCTGGCGGGCGAACGGCGCGCAAGAATCGCCGAACTGCCGGACGTGTTTAGGCGTTCCCTGGCAGACGAGGGACTGGACGCCGAGTGCTCCACTCTCGAAGCGGACGTGCGCGACGGATTGCTGCGGATGATCGAGACGTGCGACCTCGTCGTGACCGGCCGGGATGCCGAGTTTCATCTCGAGGCGGTCGAGGGCGTGACGCCCCTTGTCCACCACATCATCGCCAAAGGGTGCCGTCCGGTCGTGGTGAGCGGTCCCGAATGGATCGAGAAGGGGCCTGTCCTGGTGGCCTACGATGGAAGCGCGCCGGCCGCGAAGGCGTTGCAGGTGGCGACGCTGATGGGGATTTTCGGATCCTCTGGAGCGCGCATCCTGTCGATCGGGCGCGAGCAGTCGGCCGCCCTGTCGGTTGCCGAACGAGCCCGTTCATTCCTGGCTCTGCATGGTGTCGATGCCGACCTCGAGGCGGTCGCAACGACGGAGAATCCGGCCAATGTCCTGATGAAGCGCGCTTCGGAGACGGGTGCGCGGATGCTCGTCATGGGAGCCTTCGGCCATCGTGGATTCCGTGAGATTCTCTTCGGCTCCACGACCCGGCACCTGTTCGACAGCGCTCCGATTCCGCTCTTCATCTACCACTGAACGGACGAACGTCCGGCCTCCGCGGTTGATCCAGATCAAGGGCGGACTCGAGGTCTTTCTCCAGAATTGCATAGCGTGTGAGGTGGGCTGGTCGGCCGATCTTCGCGCCCGTCTAAATCAACTGGAGAAGCAGAATGATTACGACCCGCAGGACCTACATGCCTTTGGCAACCTATCCGGAAGCGGTCGACGATCAGGCGGTTCTGGCGGCCGCCGGTTTCGCCGTCTCGCTGGGCGGGACACTCGAGGTCACGACCTTCTCCGTCGACATTCCGCAGGTTCCGTCGCCAATGGCCGGCCTCTTTATCGACATTCCCGGTCTGGTTCAGGCCGCCGAGGACAAGAGCAGGTCGGAATGCAGCCGCCTCCACGACCTGATCCGCGGGATCGGGTCGCCTCCCGCCGTGAACTGCTCGACCAGGGAGGTCCTTCTGAGTGGGCTGCTCAATGCCGCTGCCGCCGACGCTCGATACTACGACCTGGCCGTTCTTCCCTGGTCCAGGGAAGAGGCTTCCGCCCAGCATCTGATCGAGGCCGTCGTCTTCGGATCCGGTCGGCCAGCCATTCTGGTGCCGAGTTCCGCCCGGCCGGCCGCCCGGCTGGAGCATATCGCGATCGCGTGGGATGCAAGCCGGGTCGCCGCCCGCGCGCTGGGTGATGCGCTTCCCCTTCTGGCAGACGGTGGTCGCGTCACGGTGTTGACGGTCGGCGACGAGAAGCCTCTGGCTGGAGCAGCTCTCGCCAGCCTTCTTGCATCCTCGCTGGAGAAGCGGGGGATGAAGGCACATCCAATCGAAATCACTCTCGGCGAAAAGACGATTGC
The DNA here is from genome assembly GCA_044377795.1 of Reyranella sp. Lineage (GTDB taxonomy): Bacteria > Pseudomonadota > Alphaproteobacteria > Reyranellales > Reyranellaceae > Reyranella. The sequence goes on from JBILYJ010000036.1 coordinate 18,851, forward strand.
CCAGGCGTTGCAGGAGAAGGCCCTGGCGGAGGGGGCGCAGATGCTTGCGATGGGAGGCTTCGGCCATTCCCGCATCCGCGACTTCGTTCTCGGCGGCGCAACCACGGGCGTGTTCGCCGACCTTCGCCTGCCAGTGCTGCTCTCGCACTAACTTCCGAGGGCGTTCGCGATCATGCGAACGTCGACCTCGGCAGCCTCGGGTTCAAGACCGGCGCGCGACGGTGCGTCCCCGTACGAGCACACCGTTAAAAAGCGAACTCCCGGCCAGCAAACGAAACAAACGAAATAAACGAAATAAATAAATCGAATGTCGCACCCTCCTGAATCAGAGCCCGTAGTGGCCGTCGAGGGGGCGCTGTTGCCGCCCGTACTTCGAAAAGCCCATTTTTACAACGCCTTAGAACCAGATGTTCATCGGCAGGCCGTAGCGATCGCGCTCATGCTCCGGTCCCAGGCGCGTCGCCGCGCCCTCGGCGATCAGCAGGGCCGTGCGGCAGACGGCCATGGCATCGAGCACGTCGTCGCGGGCCGCGCCCGAGAGCGATCGCGGCGTCCAGGGGAAGCCGTGACGCGCGAGCAGGTCGAGGCGCTCGGCAAATCCTTCGGGTCGGCGCTTCCTGCTGAGCACGGGCTGGGCGCCATTCATGCGCGCGAAGGCCAGTTCCGGATGGGCCTCGTGGACGCTCGCGCGCAGGGTCCCGTTGCCGCGCATCAGGGCATCGACCTCGCGCATCTTCGGGAAGAGGTGGAAGGTCTGGCGGGTCAGCCCGACGCCAAGCGCCTTGCTGAGGGTATTGGCCTCGGCGTGCGTGGTGCAGGCCAGCGCCGGTCGGCAAGGGGTGGGGAAGACCGAGCTGGTCTTGCCCGGCAGGAGCGCGCGGGCTTCGCGTTCGCAGGCGCGGCCCGGCCGCGGGGTATCGACGAGGCCGATCGGCATGTCGACGGCCAGGATCGCAAGACCTTCACAGGCCTCGGCCAGTGTCTTGACGACCCTTATGTCCAGGGTGCCGTCGCCGTCGCGGCGGCAGACCACCCAGCCGGTGCGGCAACCGTCGGCGCCGGCGACGACCAACCGGGGCCTACCAGCTGGCCATCTGGGTCTTGAGGTTGCCGTCGAGCACGGCAAGGAACTCCTCGGTGGTCAGGTAGGCCTGGTTCATGCCGATCAGGAGCGCGAGATCCTTGGTCATCCTGCCGCTCTCCACGGCCTCGACGCAGACCTTCTCGAGGGCGGTCGCGAACTTCACCACGTCGGGCGTGTCGTCGAACGTGCCGCGATACTTCAGCGCCTGGGTCCAGGCGAAGATCGAGGCGATCGGGTTGGTCGAGGTCGGCTTGCCCTGCTGGTGCTCGCGGTAGTGGCGCGTCACCGTGCCGTGCGCGGCCTCGGCCTCGACGGTCTTGCCGTCCGGCGTGAGCAGCACCGAGGTCATGAGGCCGAGCGAGCCGAAGCCCTGGGCCACCGTGTCGGATTGCACGTCGCCGTCGTAGTTCTTGCAGGCCCAGACGAACTCGCCGTGCCA
>JBILYJ010000295.1:0-6500 GCA_044377795.1 Reyranella sp.
CCGGCGGCGGGCCGTTGCTGCGCCAGACCTATGGCGGTCCGAGCTCGGAGATCGCCCTGCGCAAGGCCGGTCTCATCTGGGGTGGCCGCCTCAATCCGCTGAAGGCGCGCGTACTGCTCCAGACCTGCCTGCGCGCCGGGCTCGATCGATCGGCGATTGCCGAAGTCTTCGACGTTTTCGGTTAAGTGGGCGGCTAACAGTATTCGGCGCGGGCCTGCTTCGCTGCGGCGAAGCCGTGCATGCCCATGTGCCACTGCAGCGCGACGATCATGCCCTTGATCGGCTGAAGCAGGCCGATCGACAGGATGATTATGAGCGGCCCCCAGACGGCGGTGTGGAACCAGTAGGACGGCTGGTAGACGATCTCGACATACATCGCCAGCGGCACGACCAGATGGCCGACCAGGAAGATCGTCAGATAGGCCGGGAAATCGTCGGCGCGATGATGGTGCAGGTCCTCGCCGCAGGCGGGGCATCGATCGGCGACCTTCACGAAGGCGCGGAACAGCTTGCCCTCGCCACAGGCCGGGCAGCGTCCGAGCATGCCCCGCAGAAGATAAAGACCGCCCTTCCCAGCCATACCGTCCTCCATCAATTGTCAGCTTGTATATCCATACGGTGAGCCATACATTCAAGGACAAGGAGCGATATTGTATGGATTGGAGCCCTACACTCGACACTGGTGGGCCGGTCTACGAGGGCATCGTCGAGGCGCTCGAGCGCGATATCGCCTCCGGCCGCCTGCATCGCGGCCAGCGGCTGCCGACCCATCGGGCCCTCGCCAGGACCTTGAACGTCGATCTGACGACGGTGACGCGCGCCTACAACGAGGCGCGCCGCCGCGGCCTCACAGATGCGAGGGTAGGGCAGGGAACTTTCGTCGCGGAAAACCGCACCCGGCCGGCCGGCCGCGCCGCCACCGGCATCGACGCCGACCTGTCGATGAATCTGCCACCGTCACCCATCGAAGCCGATCTCGAAGGTCGCATCATGCGGGGGCTGGCGGCCCTCCAGCGTGACCATGGCTTCTCCGATCTCCTGAGTTACCAACAGGCGGGTGGCAGCGCGGTCGATCGCGGCATTGCGGCCGAATGGCTGCGGCGGCGCGTTCCCACGGTCGAAGCGGAACGGCTCGTCATCTCTCCCGGCACCCAGAGTGCGCTGATGGCAGTGCTGCTTGCAGTGACGCGGCCGGGCGACGTCGTGCTCACCGACCGGCTCACCTATCCCGGCTTCAGGTCGGCCGCCGCATCGCTCGGCGTACGTCTCGTCGGTGTGGCTTCGGACGGCGAGGGCATGAACCCGCAGGCGCTTGGCCAAGCTTGCCGCCGGCATGCGCCCAAGGCGGTCTATCTCCTGCCGACGATTCACAATCCGACGACCACGACGATCGGTCCAGAACGTCGCGGGGAGCTTGCGGCGGCCATTCGTCGTCACGATCTGATGCTGATCGAGGACGACGCCTATGGAAGTTTCGAGCCGAAGGCCCTGCCGATTTCGACGCTCATCCCCGAGCGCAGTTATCTCGCGATGACGCTGTCGAAATGCATGGCCCCGGGTTTGCGCGTCGCTCACGTGCTGGCGCCCGATCGTACGGCCGCGTCGGGCATTGCCAATGCCTTGCGCACGGTGTCGCAGATGCCGGCTCCGCTGATGGTTGCGCTGGTCTCGCGCTGGTTCGCCGACGGCAGCGCCGACGCCATCGTGTCGGCCGTCGCGACGGAGGCTGCGGCAAGACAGGGGTTGGCGATCAAGGCGCTATCGGGTCACAGCTACGCCGCTCACTCCAGGGGGCTTCACGTGTGGCTGAGACTGCCGGCCACGTGGACCCGCGCGGAATTTGCGGCGCACGTTCAACGACAGGGGCTTGCCGTGGTCACGAGCGACAGTTTCAGCGTCGATGGCGAGCCGGAGCACGCGATTCGCATCGCGCTGGGCGCGGCGCGCAGCCGCGCGGAACTCGTGGCGGCGCTGGATGTACTGGTCGTCGCATTGAAGTCGCCCGCTTACGCGTCGCGCATCGTCTAGGGAGAACGTGATGTTCGAGGGACTGGACGCCATCTTCCTCGCGAGACTGCAATTCGCCTTCACCGTCTCGTTCCACTTCATCTTCCCGTCCTTCTCGATCGGCCTGGCAAGCTACCTCGCCGTGCTCGAGGGTCTGTGGCTGTGGACCGGACGACAGGTCTATCTCGACCTCTTCAAGTACTGGCTGAAGATCTTCGCGCTCGCCTTCGGCATGGGCGTCGTGTCGGGCATCGTGATGTCCTACCAGTTCGGCACCAACTGGTCGGTCTTCTCCGACAAGGCAGGGCCGGTGATCGGCCCGTTGATGGCCTACGAGGTGCTGACGGCATTCTTCCTCGAGGCGGGGTTCCTCGGCGTCATGCTGTTCGGCATGAACCGCGTGGGCAAGGGGCTGCATTTCGCGGCGACGCTGGCCGTCGCGGTCGGCACCTTCTTCTCGGCCTTCTGGATCCTCTCCGCCAACAGCTGGATGCAGACACCGGCCGGCTACGCGATCAATGCGGGCGGCCAGTTCGTGCCAGCCGACTGGTGGGCGATCATCTTCAACCCGTCCTTTCCGTACCGCCTCGTCCATACGGTGTTCGGCGCCTATCTGACGACGGCGCTGGTCGTGGGTGCCGTCGGCGCGTGGCATCTGCTGCGTGCCAAGCCTGCCGAAAAGGGCGGGAACGAGGGCGCGCGCGTCATGTTCTCGATGGCGATGGGCATGATCACCATCGTGGCGCCGCTGCAGATCCTGGCCGGCGACCAGCACGGGCTGAACACGCTGGAGCACCAGCCCGTCAAGGTCATGGCCATGGAGGGCCACTTCAAGAGCTATCCCGACGGTGCGCCGTTGGTGCTGTTCGGCTGGCCCGACGAGGCCACGGGCAAGAACCTGTTCGCCGTCGAGATTCCCAAGGCGTCGTCGCTGATCCTGAAGCATTCGTGGGACGCGCCGCTGAAGGGTCTCGACACGGTCGACCGCAAGGACTGGCCGCCGGTGCCCGTCGTGTTCTGGGCCTTCCGCATCATGGTCGGCATGGGCATGTTGATGCTGTTGCTGGCGGCCTTCAGCCTGCTCGCGCGCGTGCGCAGGCGCCTCTACGACTGGCCGCTGCTGCATCGCTTCGCATTGGCGATGGGTCCGGCGGGCTTCGTCGCCGTCATCGCGGGATGGGTGACGACGGAAGTCGGGCGTCAGCCCTATACGGTGTACGGCCTGCTGCGAACGGTCGATTCGGCGTCTGCGCTCGATGCGCCGGCCGTCGGGGCGTCGCTGCTCGCCTTCGTCGTCGTCTACTTCTTCGCCTTCGGCGCGGGCACCTATTACATCCTGAAGCTCATGTCCCATCCGCCGCATCGCGGCGAGGAGGGGCCGCGGCGCGACCAGCCGGTGCGGGCCGGGGGCATCACGCCCGCTCCGGCGGTGGCCGAGTCGCTCGCGACCGGCAAGGAGGCCTGATCATGGCGTTCGACCTGCCGATGTTCTTCGCCTTCATCATCGCCTTCGCCATCCTGGCCTATGTCGTCTTGGACGGGTTCGATCTCGGCGTCGGCATCCTGTTCCCCTTCCTGCCGGTCGGCCGCGAGCGCGACAGCGCGATCAACTCGGTGGCGCCGGTGTGGGACGGAAACGAGACCTGGCTGGTGATGGGTGGAGGCGGCCTGCTGGCGGCCTTCCCGCTGGCCTACGGCATGATCCTGTCGGCGCTCTATGCGCCCATCATCGCCATGCTGCTGGCGCTGGTCTTCCGCGGCGTGGCCTTCGAGTTCCGCTGGCGCGACCCGCGTCATCGCCCGCTCTGGGACGTGGCCTTCAGCGGCGGCTCGATCGTGGCGGCGCTGGCGCAGGGCATCACCCTGGGCGCGCTGCTGCAGGGAATCGCCGTCCAGAACCGCACCTATGCCGGTGGCTGGTTCGACTGGCTGACCCCGTTCAGCCTGCTGGTGGGCGTGAGCCTGGTCTGCGGCTATGCGCTGCTGGGCTCGACCTGGCTGGTGATGAAGAGCGAGGGCTCTCTGCAGGAGCGTTGCCATCGGATGGCTTTTCGCCTGGGGATCGCGACGATCGTGGCAATGGCGGTGGTGAGTGCCGCGACGCCGTTCCTGCGCGACGCCTACTGGATGCGCTGGTTCGCCTGGCCGCAGGTGCTGTTCACCGCCCAGGTGCCGGTCCTGGTGGCGATCGTCACCTTCGTGCTGTTCCGGAGCCTGCGTCGCGGGCACCACTACACGCCGTTCCTGATGACGCTTGCGCTGTTCGGCCTGGGCCTGGCGGGCCTCGGGATCAGCCTCTATCCCTTCGTTGTGCCGCCGTCGGTCTCGATCTGGGATGCCGCCGCGCCGGATGACAGCCTGAAGTTCATGCTGCCCGGCGTGTTGATCATGGTGCCGATCATCCTCGCCTACACAGGCTATTCCTACTGGGTGTTCCGAGGCAAGACCGGCCACGAGGGCTATCACTGATGGGCTGTCGGTGATGCCCGGGCCGCGTCAGTGGCTGTGGTTTGTCGGCCTGTGGGCTGCCGGCGTCGGCGTCACGGCGCTGGTCGGCTACGCTATCAAGCTCTGGCTGAAGTAGCCCCGACTCACGCTGTGCGGCGGGTTGGCCGGCAGTTGAAGGCGAGCGGATGGCCGCCGGTTTCCTTCAGGGTGGCGAGATCGTCTCGGCCGGTCCATTCGGTGGAGCTGCTCAAGTAGCGGAACCCCTGGGCACTGGCCTGGTATTCCAGCCGCCAGGTTCTGTCACCCATGCTCACCGACGCGCGGTTCTTGGCATAGACCACCGACACTTCCTTGCGGCCATCGCACAGGTAGGCGATGCCCGTCGGCGTCGCGTCGTCGGGCGACGGCCGCGGAATCGTGTTGGTCAACGGCTGCTCCCTCGGGGCGCAGCCGCCAATCAGGATCAACGCAAGAATCGACAGGCGCTTCATGGTGCGCTTTCCTCCTGGGCCGACCATAGCAAAAATCGCCGAGGAGACGGAATGGCTCTGTTCAAGCTGCGCGACGGCGCCGAACTTTATTACGAGGTCCATGGCAGCGGCCCCGCGCTGTTTCTCGTCGCTGGACTGGGCGGCGATGGCCGCTGGTGGGGCGACAACGTGTCCGAGCTGGCGAAGAATTTCACCGTCGTCGTGCACGATCACCGCGGCACCGCGCGCAGCAGCCTGTCGAGGATCGACTACAGCGTCGGGCAGATGGCCGATGATGCGCTTCAGCTCATCGAGGGGCTGGGGTACGACAAGGTCCACTGGTGCGGACACTCGACCGGCGGGGCGATGGGCCAGATCCTGGCGATCGACCATCCCGGACGGATCGATCGGCTGGTGCTGAGCGCCACCTGGGCGAAGACGGACGTCTTCTTCCGCCGGCTGTTCGAGATGCGCTCGCTGATGCTGCGCGAACTGGGGCCGGCGGCGTATCTGAAGTCGAGCGCGCTGGCGCTCAATTCGCCCGCGTGGGTGCGCGACCACGATGCCGCTCTCGTGGCCGCCGAGGCGAAGGCGCTGGAGACCATTCCCGTTCCCGAGATCGTCCTGTCGCGCATCGCCGCCATCGTGGCCCACGACCGGCGAGAACAGCTGCAGAAGGTGACCGCGCGCACCCTGGCGGTCTGCGCCCGCGACGACACGGTCACGCCGCTCTACTTCACCGAGGAACTGGTGCGCCTGATTCCGGGCGCGCGCGCCTATGTGCTGCCGGACGGCGGCCATGCATATCCGAACGTGCACGGCGCGGAATTTCGTCGTGTAATGACCGCCTTCCTTTTGGAGTCCTGACCGCCATGAAGATCGAACCGCTGATCGCCGCCGCCGCCGCCGAGCTGACCGCCATCCGGCGCGACATCCATGCGCATCCCGAGCTTGGCTTCGAGGAGGAGCGGACCAGCACCATCGTGGCCCAGAAGCTGAAGGAGTGGGGCTGCGAGGTCACGACCGGCATCGGCAAGACCGGCGTCGTCGGCACCATCCGCGTCGGCAACAATCCGCGTGCCATCGGCTTGCGCGCCGACATGGATGCGCTGCCGATGGACGAACTGAACACGTTCGACCATCGCAGCCAGCACAAGGGCCGCATGCATGCCTGCGGCCATGACGGACACACCGCAATGCTGCTGGGTGCCGCCAAGTACCTTGCGGCCACGCGCAACTTCGACGGCACGGTGCACCTGATCTTCCAGCCGGCCGAGGAGGGCCGCGGTGGCGCCGAGGCGATGGTCAAGGACGGGTTGTTCCAGAAGTTCCCCTGCGAGATCATTTTCGGCATGCACAACAGGCCCAAGCTCGACGTCGGCAAGTTCGCCATCCGCTCGGGTCCGCAGATGGCGGGCGGCGGCCTGTTCGACATCCACATCACCGGCAAGGGCGCGCATGGCGCGCGGCCCGAAACCGGCATCGATCCGGTCATCATCGCGACGCAGATCATCTCGGCGCTGCAGAGCGTCGTGTCGCGCAACGTGGCGCCGCTCGATTCGGCGGTGATCTCGG
>JBILYJ010000296.1:0-6484 GCA_044377795.1 Reyranella sp.
CGCAGCCACAGCCCGCTAATACCCGATCGCGGCGCCATCGCTGCGCGGATCCGAGCCGCCGACGCGCAGGCCGCTGACCGGGTCCACCGTGATGCCGTGGGCGTGGCCTGCGAGTTCGTTCCAGGCGCCCCAGCGATTGACCATGTGGCCGCGTCGTTCGAGCTCGGCAATAGTCTCGGCCGGAATACGTCCCTCAACGTGCAGCGTGTCGCGTGGCTCACCGATGGCGAAGCGGCCGGACAGGAAGCGTGGCGTCTCCAGCGCCTCCTGGATGTCCTGACCGTGGTCGATCAGGGCGAGATAGGTTTGCAGGTGGATCTGGGGCTGGCCGTCGGCGCCCATGCAGCCCACCACAGCCCACAGCCTGTCGTCGCGGAACGCCATCGAGGCGATTAGCGTGTGCAATGGCGTCTTGCCGGGCTCGACCCGGTTGGGGCTCTTGGGATCGAGCGAGAAATAGGCCGAGCGATTCTGCAAGACAATTCCGGTGCGACCCGCCACGACCGCGGCGCCGAAGCCGCCATAAAGGGAATGGATCATCGACACCGCATTGCCCTCGGCGTCGACCACGGCGATGTAGACCGTGTCACCGGCCAGGCTGCCGTAGGAGGGGATCTTGTCCCACGGCAAGGCTCGGGCCGGGTCCATCAGAGCACGCCGCTCATCAGCATATTTCTTTGATATCAGGCGCTCCATCGGTACGGACGCGAAGCGTGGATCAGCGAGATGACGGTCGCGGTCGTGATAGGCAAGCTGCTTGGCCTGGACCATCAAATGCACATAGTCGGGGCCCAGAAAGGGCTTCTTGTGCATTTCCATTGGCTCAAGCAGGTTCAGCATCTCCAGCACAGCGAAGCCCTGCGTGGGGGCCGGCGTTTCATAGATCGTGACGTCGCGGTAGCTGCCTTTCAGCGGTTCGCCCCAGCGCGCGTTCTGCGTCTTCAGGTCGTCCAGAGTAAAGAAGCCGTCGTTGGCTTTCGACCAGCGCGCCAATTCGCCCGCGACTTCACCCTCATAGAAGCCGTGCCAGCCGTCACTGGCGATCGACTCCAGGGTCCTTGCGAGATCGAGGTTGGTGAGAATCGCACCGTCCTTCAGGAAGATGGCCGCCGCTTCGGGGCTTTTCGCCAATTCCTCACGCGCCAGTTCGCGCCAGTAGGCCAGCCGCGCCGTCACCGGGAAGCCATTGCGGGCGTAGCCGATGGCGCTCTCCAGGCAGCGCTTCAAAGGCAAGCGACCATAGGCTGCGTGAGCCATGCCCCAGCTCGCGACCGCGCCTGGAACAGTGAGGGTGCCGGGCAGTACGCCGCGATAGGGTATCTCGGTCAGGCCGCGCCGGGCGAAGGTGTCGATCGTGCCGGCCGCGGTAGCACGCCCGCCGCCGTCGATGTAGCGTACGGCACCGGTCCTGGCTTCGTGGACAAGCAGGAACGCGTCACCACCCACGCCCGTCATATGCGGATAGAGCACCGAAAGCGCGGCGCTGGTGGCGATGGCGGCGTCGACCGCCGATCCGCCTGCTCTCAACACATCGACACCGGCCTGTGACGCCAGCGAATGCGGGGATGTAACCATACCGTTGGGTGCGAGGGTGGCCGGACGGCCGGTGCGTATATCAACCATGAAGATTTCCTAGCCGACCCTCTCCAGACCGCAAGATCCAGCTATTATCCGCCAATGGCACTGAACCGGAAAGAGTAATCAGGCATATCCATGGATGTTCGCAGGTCCATGACCAGATGAGCAAGATGGCGAGCCCACGAGAGCAGTGCTTGCGACGATCCCTGAAAGAGAACTTTGAAGGCAGGAGGACCAAGCAAGCGACCTCGCTTGCCCTGCGTATCGTCGCGTGGCTCTTCTCATCCCAATCAGAAGTGACACGGCGCCGGTCGCGTCGTCGGGATGAAGAGGAGACATCGTGATCGCGCCGCGAATTGCGTCGGCGATAAATCCATCGAGAGAATTGGCCTCCTGAACATATCGGCCCGGGCAAGCGGGTCCGCGCGATGTTGTGCGGGTTTACGCGGGCTGCGCCTTGCTCACCGAAATAATTGCGATCGGCCGGTCGATCCTGGGCGAGAAAAAAGGATCATTTGGGGGGAGGTTGATCGGAGGCGCAGATCGGCTTGCCATGGTCGACCAGGATCAAATCGTCGACCGGAAAGCCCATGCTTCGCGCCTTATCGACCAGGTGGTTCCGGATATCGGCAGAGAGGTCTGGCTGGCGCGCCAGGATCCAGAGATAGGTCTTCGATGGGCCCGAAATCAGAGCCCAGCTGTAATCCTGTTGGTCGAGGGCAGCGACATGGTAGCCACCGGCGAACGGCCAGAAGAAAGTCACGGAGAGGCTGGCCGTGTCTGGCGCGCCTTGAAACACGGCGCGACCATCGGCTTCCTTCCAGCGGCAGCTCTTGCGGTCAAAGCCTTTGTTGAGAACGCCAACAGAGCCGTCGTTGCGTAACGTGTAGGTTGCGGTCACGTTCGTCAGCCCGCGCTCGAAGCTGTGGTCGAGGCGCATGATTTCGAACCACTCGCCTTTGTAGCGTTGAAGGTCGAAGGGACGAACGGGCTCGACGCCCTCGGGAAGTCCGGTGCAGCCACAGACGAGTGCGGACAGCAGCAGAATCAGAAGTGGCCGCCCGGGCAGGGTATTCAATGTCTTGTCTCCCTTGAGCGCCAATCCCAGGGCATCTGAAAACGGCCCGACCAAATGCGGAGCCTGGCAGCATGCGCTCCTTCTTCTTCGCCGACAAAGTCCGGCGAATAAATTCGATAGGCAACGGCCCAGCCGGCTGCGACCATCCAGCGATTGAGATCCCCGTCCAGATGGAGCGTCGACCGTCGGACCGGTCGGTCGCAACGTGAAAGCAGACGTCAGGAACTCATAGCCAGCCGTTTTCCTTGAAGGCAGAGAGATCAACGCCGGGAGGTGCATACCACCCATCGGCGCCGTAGCGAGCCCCGAGTTTTTGCGCGACGTCCTTGTTGCCGTAAGGAATTCTGAGCGGAGTGTTGCGGCCGACATCATGGCGGTGAAGGCCGGGCGCTTTTGGCGGTGGGTTGCCGAACGTAGGCTTTCGGGGCTTCTTGCCCCGTACCGCTTTCGTTGGCGACGGAGCAGGGGCTGTCGAGTCCGTGGCACGGCGACGTTTTCGGGTGGGTTGGGTGCCCTCGGCCCTCGAGGCTTGCGCTGGGCTTGCCGCCCTGGAAGCAGGTGCCGCTGCAGTCTCCCCGCCGGCCTTCCTGGGGGCATGTTGCTCGAGGAACGCCCGGCAGATGGATCCGGATGTGCCATAGCCGGCGGGGAGCCTGATACGCTTCTGACGAGCAAGCACCACGGCAAACTGCTTCATCGCCGGCGTCGGTGGACGTTCGCCGCCGCTGCCGCCGCGTGCAGGGCCAAGCAATGGAGGGCCGCCGGACGCAGGACCGTGCGTCAGCTTGCCGATAATCCGCAGCGCCACGTCGCACACGGCATCGATGGCGCCCATCATCTCCTGCTTGCCGACGACGACATCGTCCAAAAGGCATTCGAGCTGCGCCGTCACGCCAGGATCGACCAGGGCGGGGTCAGCCTGCTTGAGGACGCCGAACAGTTTGAGCCCGGTGTCGGTGGGAACGATGTTCTTTCCTTGGGCGACCAGAAAATCCTGCCTCTTCAGCCCGCCGATAATCTCGGCACGGGTCGCCGGCGTGCCGATGCCCTTGGCCTCTTTCAGTCGGTCCCGCAGAACCTCGTCATCGACAAATCGCCAGGCATTCTGCATCGCCTCGATCAGCGTGCCCTCGTTATAACGGGCAGGGGGCTTGGTCTCCTTGGTCTCGACGGTCGGATCGTGCAGTCGTGCCGTCTCGCCGTCGCGCATCGCAGGAAGCAGTTGCCCGCCATCGCCCTTCTCGTCGGCCGGCTGCCATTCCGGGAATGCCGCGCGCCATCCGAGATCGATGGGCTGGCGACCGGTCGCCTTGAACGGGAAGCCCTTTACGTCGAGCGTCGCGGTCGTCTGGCGGTAACGGAAGTCAGGCATCAGGGCGGCGAGATAGGCTCGTGCGATCACATCGAAGAGCTTCTTCTCGTCGATCGAAAGGCGCGGCCAGACCTCGCGGAGAGTGTCGACCGTGTTGGCGTTGGGGATGACGGCGTGATGGCTGGCGCCTTCCAGCCCCTTCTCATAAAACGTCCCGCTCGCACCCCTGCGGATCACTGGCGGCACGGGCACCGGGATGGCCTTGAAAGATTGGCCGACCTGAAGGCCGGCGACGACCTTGGGCACGTCCGCGATCAGGCTCTCCGGCAGGTAGCGCACCTCGGCGCGCGGATAGGTGATGATCTTCTTGCCCTGGCCGTCATAGAGCTCCTGCGCGACTTCCAGCGTCTTGGCCGCCGACCAGCCGAACCGCGACGAGCAGAGTTTCTGCAGGGAAGGCAGATCATGCAGTTTGGGCGGACTTTGCTTCTTGTCCTCGACGCGCACGCCGAGCGGCCCCTCGAAACCCTGAGCAGCTTTGGCGACGGTCTCCGCATTCTCGCGCTTGAGGATCCTTTCATTCGGAGCATGGCGCATCTTGAATTCGCCGCTGGCGACCTTCGCCGTGGCGACGATCTCGTAATACGTCACCGGCACGAAGTTCCTGATCTCCAGTTCGCGCTTGCAAACGATCGCCAGCGTCGGCGTTTTGACGCGCCCGACACCGATCACGCCTCGGGCGCCCTGTCCCAGGATGACGGTCGCCGTACGGGTGAGGGAGAGATTGTAAATCTGGTCGGCCTGCCGGCGTGCGACCGCGGCAGCGTACAGGCGGGCATACTCGGAATTGGGTTTGGCGTGACCGAAGGCATCGCGGATGGTCTGGGAATCCTGCGCCGTGAACAGCACCCGCATCACCTGACCGCGATAATTGTAGTGTTCGAGGATTTCCTGACCGATCAGCTGGCCTTCGCGATCGCAGTCGGTGGCGAGCCAGACCCTCTTGGCCGACCGCAGCGCTTCTCGAATGGCTGCCAGCTTGGCGGCCTTGTTGCCACCCATCGCCGGCCGTGTGCCGTAGAGCCCTTCAGGCCGCAGCAGGATCGGCGTCCAGCGTTTCCATGCGGGATCGGCTTCCTCCGGTTCCTGCAGGTCGATCAGATGGCCTTCGGCCGGAAGGATGGTGCCGTACCGGGCGCCGACGGCCGCGCGAACATCCTTCGCCTGGCTGGTCTTCTCCGTGATGACGATCTGGTCGGCCATTTGGGCTCGTCTGACGACTGCATTCGACTCCGAACAAATGGAACATATAGAGAACGCGCGGGAATCACAAGCCGTCGTGCGACCGGTTTGCGCGATACCGCCAGCCAGGAGGAAAGCCTGTGGCCTTCCGTCGATTTATCCGCTGCGAGCGCGAGCGGGAGAGCCTGCCGCCGGATCGTCTGATGACGGCGGTACTGGGCTTCGTCCAGATGATCTCAGCCGCGCTGCGGACGCTGCTGGTCCGCCGCGTTTCGCATACGTGTCGGTAAACCGCCCGGGCGGTTCAGCGTCATGCACGCATCTGCGCCATCCTGCAGCCAGGTTGGTCGGGAAGTGGAAAAGCAGACTTGATATGGATCGGAGTGTCGGCCACGGCGTGAAACGCCAGTGACGAATTTTTTCGTCCGGACGAGGCGCGGGGCGTGCCGGATAGGTGCTACGTATCGGGACCCTGCGTCATCGCAATTCAATGAAGGAGAGCGGACATGGGACGGCTCGACGGCAAGATCGCAGCAGTGACAGGCGGAGCCTCCGGGATCGGGGAGGCGACGGTCAGGCGTTTCGTGGCCGAAGGGGCAAGCGTGGCCTTCTGCGATCGGGACGGCGCGCGCGGCCAACGTGTGGCGGCCGAACTCGAGGCCGCCGGCGGAAGGGTTGCGTTCACGGAGGCGGATGTCGGGACCGAGGCCGCCTGCCTTGCCTTCGTCAACGGGGCCGCTGACAGGTTCGGGCGGCTCGATATCCTCGTGAACAACGCCGGTATCCGCAAATACGAGAAGATCGACGAGGCCAGCGCGGCCAGCTGGAACGAGATCCTCAGCGTCAACCTGTTGAGCTACGCCTTCTGTGCCAAGGCAGCGGTCCCGCTGATGCGCCGCGACAAGGGCGGGGCCATCGTCAACGTCGCCTCCGTCCGTTCCGTCGTGGCCGGCGGCGGCAACCTGCAGTACGACACCACCAAGGCCGCGATCGCGGGCCTGACGCGGGCGCTCGCCGCCGACCACTCGCCGGAGGGTATTCGTGTGAACGCCGTCGGCCCCGGCCCGATCTTCACGCCTTTCCATCGGCGCCGCATCGAAGCGGCGGGCGAGACGGTGGCGCAGTACAACGCCAGCGCTGCCCAGGGCACCATGCTGAAGCGCCCCGGCAGGGCCGAGGAGGTTGCCGCCGCGATCCTGTTTCTGGCCTCCGACGATGCCTCCTACGTCACCGGCGCGCTGCTGTTCGTGGACGGCGGCATGACGGCGATGTGA
>JBILYJ010000297.1:0-6462 GCA_044377795.1 Reyranella sp.
GGGTCCCCGAGAGACCAATCGTGCAGTCCAGTAACAAGCCGGTCGCCCTCTCCATCCAGCCTTTGCCTCGTCGGCAAATGCTGTTCATGGGCACTGCCCTGACCGGCTTGTTGATGGTCCCTCCCGTTTTCGCACAGAGCGTGGAGGCCCGTCATTGGCAGGGCGCAGGGGCCGTCACGAGACAATCGGAACATGTGGTCGCCACGACGGTCGCCGAGTGGCGAAGCCTGTGGAGCCGGGTCGGCTCCCCCGCACCCGATATGTTCGAGGCCGGCCGGATGAACGCCGTCGGGATCTTCCTCGGGCGTCGTGGTGGCGAAGGATACGCCGTGAACATCCTGTCGACGGCGCGCCGCCGCGATCGCATCGTCGTCGTCTTCGAGGAGCGGATGCCCCCCGAGATGATGATGGCGCAGCGCGGGGCCGGGCCACGTCCCGTCGCCGGAGGGCCAGCCATGAGCGCTCCTTCCGCCCTCCCCCCGGGCGCCTCGGGATTTGCCGCGCCCGGCGCTACCGCGTCGCTCGCCCCACCCCCGCCGCCCGCAGCCCGCCCGGTCGGCCAGCCGACCTCGCCCTGGGCGATCATCCTCATCAACCGGGCCGATCTCCCGGTCTCGGTCGAGCAGCGCCTCTTCCGCTGATCGACGGCTCTCAGTGGGAGTGCCGGGGCACTCCCTTGGTCTTGGCGATCTTCTGATAGTTCACTGCAAAATCGAGGCACGCGCCGCTGGCCAGCTGGCCGACGAACTTGCGCTGAAGCTCCTGCCACGGCGTCTGGCTGGGGACGACGTCGGGCTTCCAGGCCTTCTTGCGCTTCGCCAGCTCCTTCGCCGTGATCATGATGTTGGCGGTGCGCCTGCCGATGTCGACCCGCACCCTGTCGCCGGTCTTGAGCAGCGCGAGGCCGCCGCCCACGGCGGCTTCAGGCGAGGCGTTCAGGATCGACGGGCTCGCCGAGGTACCGCTCTGGCGGCCGTCGCCGATGCAGGGCAGCAGCAGGACGCCCCCCTTAACCAGCCGGTCCGGCGGCAACATGTTCACCACTTCGGCCGCCCCCGGATAGCCGACGGGCCCGGCGTTGCGGATCACCAGAATGCTGTTCTCGTCGATCGGCAGCTTGGGATCGTTGATCCGATGGTGATAGTCCTCCGGGCCCTCGAAAACGATGGCCGTGCCCTCGAAGGCGTCGCGGTCGCCCTTGCGCTCGAGATACTTCTCCCGGAACTCCGGCGAGATCACCGAAGTCTTCATGATTGCCGAATCGAACAGGTTTCCACCGAGCACGGCGAAGCCTGCCTGGTCCAGCATCGGGCTGTCGTAGGTCTTGATGACTTCGCCGTCGGCCTTGATCGCGTGCCGCAGGTTCTGCGCCACCGTCTTGCCGGAGACGGTCAGCGCATCGCCGTGGATCTTCTTCTTGTTCAGGAGTTCCTTCATCACGGTCGGCACGCCGCCGGCGCGATGGAAGGCCTCGCCGAGATACTTGCCGGCGGGCATGCAGTTCACCAGCAGCGGGATCTCGTAGCCGATCTTGTCCCAGTCCTTGTTCTCGAGCTTCACCCCGATGTGACGCGCGATGGCGTTGACGTGCGGCGGGCAGTTGGTCGAGGCGCCCAGCGCGCTCGCGGCCACGATGGCATTCTCGAAGGCCTTGCGGGTCAGGATGTCGGAGGGCTTCAGGTCTTCCCACACCATGTCGACGATGCGCTTGCCGGTCTCATAGGCCATCTGCCCGCGTTCCTTGTAGGGGCCGGGAATGGCGGCGCAGCCGGGCAGCGACATGCCGAGCGCCTCGGCCATGCTGTTCATGGAGAGCGCTGTACCCATCGTGTTGCAATGGCCGACGCTCGGCGCGCTCGACGCCACCATCTCGATGAACTGTTCCATGTCGATGCGGCCCGCCGCGAGTTCCTGCCGCGCGTACCAGACGATGGTGCCCGAGCCTGCGAGGCCGCCGGCGAAATGCCCGTCCAGCATCGGGCCGCCCGAGAGGACGATCGCAGGAATGTCGACGGTTGCCGCCCCCATGATCATTGCCGGAGTGGTCTTGTCGCAGCCGGTCGTCAGCACGACGCCGTCGAAGAAGTAGCCGTACAGGCATTCGACGAGACTGAGATACGCGAGGTTGCGATCGAGCGCCGCCGTCGGACGCTTGCCGGTCTCCTGGATCGGATGGACCGGAAACTCGATGGGAATGCCGCCGGCATCGCGGATGCCGTCGCGAACGCGGGTCGCGAGGTCGAGGTGATGGCGGTTGCAGGGCGAGAGATCGCTGCCGGTCTGGGCGATGCCGATGATCGGACGGCCGCTCCGCAGCTCGGCCAGAGTCAGGCCGAAGTTCATGTAGCGCTCGAGGTAAAGCGCGGCCATCGTCGGGTCGCCTTTGGCGTCGAACCATTCGCGGCTGCGCAAGGGGCGCCGGGCCCCGCTCCCGTTCTTCCTGCTGGCCATCCGTTTCCTCCAGATTTGTTGGATCAACCCTGAGAGAAGGCGTGGGGGAAGTCCAGCCCATCGCTTGAGGTTCAGCCGGACCCGTGACAATTCTCATGGCATGACAAGCTCTCCGGACATCGTCTGCCTCGGCGAACCCCTGATCGAATTCAACCGTCCCAAGGAGGGCGATGGCCGTACCTGGCTGCAGGGCTTCGGCGGCGACTCACAGAACGTCGCCATCGCGGCGGCGCGCCAGGGCGCCTCGACCGGCTACCTGACGAGCGTGGGCCAGGACTGGATGGGCGATGCCTTCCTCGACCTCTGGACGAGCGAGGGCGTCGATGCCTCGAGGGTCACGCGGCATCCCACTGCGCCGACCGGTGTCAGCTTCGTCACCCACTCCCCCGCGGGCCACAAGTTCGACTATCTGCGCAAGAACTCCGCCGCTTCCCTGATGACGCCCGCAATGCTCGCCGCGGACTACATCGCGAGCGCCCGGGTCTTCCACCTCTCGGCGATCGGCCAGGCGATCAGCGACAGCGCCCGCGAGACCTGCGACGCCGCCATCGACGCCGCCCGCAAGGCGGGCGTGAAGGTCTCCTACGACACCAACCTGCGCCTGCGGCTCTGGGAGCTGGACGTCGCGCGTGAGGTCGTCGATGCCACCATCGCGCGCTGCGACATCGCCCTGCCCAGCCTCGACGATTCCCGGCAGCTCACCGGGCTGAAGGAGCCCGAGGCGATCGTCGCCTACTATCTAGAGCTCGGCGCACCGCTGGTCGCGCTCAAGATGGGAGCCGCGGGATCGTTGATCGCGACGCGCGAACGCAAGACCCGCATCGCCCCGCACAAGGTCGAGGCCGTCGATGCGACGGGCGCCGGGGATACGTTCGACGGCGCGTTCCTGACCCGCCTGCTGGCCGGCGACGATGCGGAAACGGCAGCGCGCTACGCCAACGTGGCGGCGGCGCTCTCGACCACCGGCTATGGCGCCGTGACGCCCATGCCGCGCGCGGAGGACGTGCTCATCGTGCTGAAGCGCGGCGCCTGACTCTCGGCATCAGGACCTTCAGGAGGCGGCCGAAGACGGTCGCCTGCTGAACGAGCCAGCCTCGCCCATTGTCGGCATCGACCGCTGTATCGTCGACACCGGTCGGCCGGGTCTTGCCGTCATAGATCGCCGTGCCGAACAGGATGTCCCAGATCGGAAAGACCGGCGCGAAGTTGTGGTCCTGGATATGGCGCTCGGCAGGAGTCGAAAGCGCGTGATGCAGGCGATGGAAACGCGGGCCGACCAGCAGCCGCTCGCCCAGCCAGCCGAAGGACATGTCGACGTTCGCGTGCGACCAGCTTTCGATCAGACGCCCGACCATGAGGATGACGACATACTCGCCGGGCTGGACGCCGACGAACTGGGAGAACAGCACCAAGGCCAGGGTGACGATCAGATCGTCGATCACGTGATTGCGGTCGTCCGTCCACACTGTCATGCGGCGCTGGCTGTGATGCAGGCTGTGCAGCGCCCACCACCACCCGAAGGCATGCTGTCCCCGGTGCAGCCAGTAGGCGGCGAAGTCGTAGAGCACGAAGTAGACGAGGAACGAGGCGAGCGCATTGTCGCCAATCCACGGAAGCAGCCGCTCCAGCCGCGGCGGCGAGTATCCCCAGCTCCGCACCGCCAGCTCGATCTCCTGCACCAGCGGGTAGGTCAGGATGAAGATGGCGAGCGGGATCACCCCGAGCTTGTTCAGCACCGTGTAAACGCGGTCGACCCTTATCAGCCCGTCGTCCCCACCCGACTTCTCGAGCGGCCAGCGACGCTCGAAGTAACGCATGCCGATCGCGATCACCGCGATCTGGACGATGCCCAGCATGACGAATTCGACGGCGCCGTAGCCCGGCTCGTACCAGGCCATCAGCCCGAAATGGAACAGGACGGGGCTGACGAGGGTCTCGAACAGCCAGGCCTGGACGCCGACCCAGAAGTCGATCAGATCGCGCACCGCGCGCCTACTTGCGCTCGCCCGCCGTGGACGCCGCGCGCACCGGCAGGCCGGCGCCGGCGGTGACGGTCGCCGTGGACTTCATCATGAAGACGCCATGCGGTGACTTGCCCACGGGGATGCTTCCGACGACCTTCATCGTATCGATGTCGACGATGGAAACACGTCGCAGGAAACGCTGCGTCACCCAGAGCTCCCGCCCGTCGGGCGTGATATCCATGCAGTCCGGCCCGCCCGGTATGCGGACACTGGCGACGACCTTGGGTTCTTCCTTGGTGTCGATCAGGGAGACGGTGCCCTCGACGCGATTGCTGAGGAAGTAATGACGGCCATCGCCCTTCGGCCAGAAATTGTGCGCCCCCTTGCCGGTCTGGAGGGTGCCCTTCATCGATCCGTCCTTCGGATCGACCGTGACGATCCGGTCCTCGCCGGTCAGTGCGACCAGCAGGCGCTTGTCGTCCGGCAGCATCACGATCCCCGCCGGCGCATTTCCGACCGGCGTGTTCCACTTGAGCGTCTGCGTGGCCAGATCGAAGGCGGCCACCCGACCGCTCTGCTGCAAGGTGACGAAGACCGTCTTGGAGTCGGCGTCGAACGCCATGTGGCTCGGCAGCCCGTCGATGAAGATGCGGCCGGCGAGGCGGAACCCGTCGGCGTGATAGATGTCGACATGGTCGAGCCGGTAGGCTGCCGTGACGAACCACTTGCCGTCGGGGCTGAAGGCCAGATGGTAGGGATCGAGGATGTCCTTCACGACCCGCTTGCGTTCGCCGGTCTTGACGTCGAGGACGAGGAGCTCGTTGGTCGCCGTCGATCCGATCAGCACATCCTTGCCGTCGGGGGACAGGATCAGGTGGTGGGGTTCCCGCCCGACCGGCAGGCGGACCACCTCGGCGCGCGCGCTGCGGCTCAGAATGCTGTAGGACGCTTCGTCGGAATTCAGGATGATGACGGAATCAGCTCGTGCTGCCCCGCTCACCACAAGCGAAAACGCCAGCGCCGCGATCGACAACCTATTCATTTGGGTAGCCGCTGCTCCTTGAAGCCCTATTTGAAGCACTTTTCCCGGGGTTCCGCTAGCGGCGTTTGAGTGCCGAGGCCGTGGCGGCCAGCCTTTCGACGCTTTGCCAGTCACCTGTTGCCACGGCGACACGCGGGGCGACCCAGGAGCCGCCCACGCAGGCAACGTTCGCAAGCGCGAGATAAGCCAGCGCCGTCTCCGCCGTGATCCCGCCGGTCGGGCAGAAGCGCACCCCCGACAGCGGCGCCCCGACCGCCTTGATCCAGGTCAAACCGCCGGCCGCATCGGCCGGAAAGAACTTGAGAATTTCGAAGCCAAGCTCCCTGAGCGTCATCGCCTCGGAGACTGTCTGCACGCCTGGCAGGAACGGTATGCCCGATGACCGTGCGGCCCTTGCGAGCGTTTCCGTGCAGCCCGGGCTCACGGCAAAGCACGCGCCCGCGCGCTGTACCTGATCGAGTTGGGCGGGATCGAGCACGGTCCCTGCGCCGACGATTGCCTCGGGCACCTCGGCGGCGACCGCCCGAATGGCTTCGAGCGCCGCCGCCGTGCGCAACGTGATCTCGAGCACCGGGAGGCCCCCTCTCACGAGGGCCCGGGCGAGCGGAACGGCCGTCTCGCGCTCCTCGATGGTCAGGACCGGAATGACCGGCGCCCGCGCGGCGATGGCCGCCATGTCGCCCGCCATCTTCCCGGTCCTGTCCATCGTCAAACGCTCCAGCCACCGTCGATCACGTTCACCGTGCCGGTGGTGAAAGCCGACTCGTCGCTGGCGAGGTAGGTCGCGAGCGAGGCGATCTCCTCGGCCGCCCCGAACCGGCCGGCCGGCTGGCGCTGGAGGAAGAACTGACGGGCGTCGGCGCCGCCGCCCAGTGCGGAAATTCGCTCGTCGAGCGACGGCGTCTGGACCGTCCCCGGACAGATCGCATTGCAGCGGATGCCCTTGGAGACGTAGTCGACGGCGACTGACTTCGTGAGCCCGATGACGGCGGCTTTGGTCGTGCC
>JBILYJ010000016.1:0-24570 GCA_044377795.1 Reyranella sp.
CCGCGAACGCCTGATCGCCGAGCAGCAGCGGCTGCACGCCGAGGCCGAGGAAGAGGAGCCGCGGCGGAGCAACCGGATCGATCGCACCGACATCGAGGAAGCCCGCGCCGATATCATCGAAGCCGCGGCGCACGACATCATCAGGGCGGCAGCCGCCACTGACGAGCCCCCGGCCACCGAGGCCCCTGTCGACGCGCCCACGAGCGAGCCTGCAGCGGAAGTCACGGATGTCGAAGCCGTTTCCGCAGAAGCGCCTGCACCCGAGGCGGTCCGCGACGAAACCGTGGCGGCAGACGCCGCGCCGGTACGCGAGCCCGAGCCACAGGCGCAGCCTGCGGAGATCCCGGTCGAGCGTCTGGACGGTCCGGTTCATGTCGAAGCCGCCGAAGCACCGGTGTCCGAGCCGGCAGCCGTGCCCACGGCCGAAGGCGAGACGACAGTTGCTGCCGAAGGTATGGAACAAGCGCGCGAACAGCCCGACGGAGAGCCCTCCCCGTCCGAATCGGCTTATCCGGCCGAAGCGCCGCAGCCCGACGTCACGGTCGAGACGCTGGGCGGTGACGAGGTGGTCGAGGAGCGCGAGACGCGCGAGCGCCGCCGCCGCAACCCGATCCGCCAGTACAAGATCCAGGAAGTCATCAAGCGCCGGCAGATCCTGCTGGTGCAGGTCGTCAAGGAGGAGCGCGGCAACAAGGGCGCCGCCCTCACCACCTACCTCTCGCTGGCCGGCCGCTATTGCGTGCTGATGCCCAACGCCGGTCGTGGCGGCGGCATCTCGCGCAAGATATCAAACCCGTCCGATCGCAAGCGCATGAAGGAGATCCTGAGCGATCTCGACGTGCCGCAGGGCATGGGCGTGATCCTGCGCACCGCCGGTCTCGAGCGCTCCAACATCGACATCAAGCGCGACTACGAATACCTGTCGCGCCTCTGGGATTCGATCCGCGAGATCACCATGCGCTCGACGGCGCCGGCGCTGATCTACGAGGAAGGCGATCTCATCAAGCGATCGCTGCGCGACATCTACGACACCGACATCGCGCAGGTCCTCGTCGAGGGTGAGGCGGGCTTCCAGAGCGCCGCCGAATTCATGCGGCAGCTCGTGCCCCACCAGGCCAACAAGGTCGAGCTGTACCGGGAGCCGATCCCCCTCTTCCACCGCTATCAGGTGGAGAACCAGTTCGACGCGATGCATTCGCCGACGGTGCAGCTCCGTTCCGGCGGCTACATCGTGATCAACCCGACCGAAGCGCTGGTCGCGATCGACGTCAACTCGGGCCGTTCGACCAAGGAACGGAACATCGAGGAGACGGCGCTGCGCACCAACATCGAAGCCGCCGAGGAGATCGCCCGCCAGGTCCGCCTGCGCGACCTCGCCGGCCTGATCGTGATCGACTTCATCGACATGGAGGAGTCGCGTCACCAGCGTCAGGTCGAGCACAAGGTAAAGGACTCGATGCGCAGCGACCGCGCCCGCATCCAGATCGGCCGCATCTCCGCCTTCGGCCTGCTCGAGATGTCGCGCCAGCGGCTGCGCCCCAGCCTGCTGGAGCACTCGACCGAGGTCTGCCCGCATTGCGCCGGCACCGGGCGCATCCGCTCGCTGGAGTCCGCCGCGCTGCACGCGCTGCGCGCCATCGAGGAGGAAGGCGTGCGTCGACGCGCCAGCGAGATCGCCGTCAGCGTCCCGCCGAACGTCGCGCTCTACCTGCTCAACCAGAAGCGCCATTCGCTGTCGGAGATCGAGCAGCGCTACGGCTTCACGGTCATCGTCGAGGCCGACGAGGATCTCCACGCCGCCGACTGCGAGATCGAGCGAGTGCGCTCGCGCCGCGAAGATCATCGGAGCGGCGACAGGCCGACTCCCGAGCTGGCGCGCGCCAGCTACGAAGAGACGTCGGGCGACGAGGCGTCGCCAGACGAAGCCGAAGGCAGCGAGGCCAGTGAGGCCAGCGAGGCCCGCGAGGGTGACGAGCGTGACGAGGAGCGCAGCTCCGGCGAGGACGGCGAAGGCCGCCCCCGCAGCCGCCGCCGCCGTCGGCGGCGTCGCAGCAGCAGCAGCCGTCGTGAAGACGGCGAAAACTCCGATCGGCCGCAAGCGTCCGACGAGCCCCGCGAAGTCGATGCCGCACGCGCCGACGAGCAGCCCGTCAACGGCGACGACGACGATGAGGCTGAGGACAATGCGCCCGAGGGCGATTCCGATGCCGCTCGCGCCGACGATGACGGTGCCGAGGGCGATCGCGCCGAGGGCGAGCGCAACGGCGAAGACCGTGGCGCAAGTCGCCGCCGCCGGGGTCGCCGGGGCGGTCGCCGCCGGCGCCGCGAGCCCGGTGAAGGCGAGCCGGTGCAGGGTGACGCCGAGTCTTTGGAGGCCCAGGCCGACTCCCAGGGCGACGAGTTCGCCCGGAACGGCCACGACACGAGCGAGCCGACCGGCAGCCACGAGCCGCCGTCCTCGACGCCGACGCCGCTGGAGAGCATTCCGGTCGAGCACATGCCGGTGGAACGCGCGCCCTACGATCCCGGCCCGCCGGTGAACGTGGAAGCGGCCCCGCCGCCTCCACCAGCACCCGAACCCGAGCCTGTGGTCGCCTCGGCCCCGCAGCTAATCGCCGTCCCCGAGCCGGAACCGGTCCCCACGCCTCCGCCGCCGCCGGTCCCCGTGATCGACGCGCCGCCGGAGAAGCCCAAGCGCGGCTGGTGGCGCCGCTAGGCGGGACCCCGACCATGCGTCGCCGCTCCCTGATCGCCGGCGCTCTCGCGCTGCCGATCGGCGGTGCGGCGAACGCGGATTCTTTTCCAAACGGCCCGTTCCGAATCATCGTGCCGTTCGGACCGGGATCGGCCACCGACCAGAGCGCGCGCAACGTAGCCGAAGGGCTGAACAAGGCCTTCGGCGTTCCGGCCGTCGTCGAGAACAAGCCCGGCGCCAGCGGCGCGATCGCGGCAGAAGTCGCCGCCAAGGCGAAGCCGGACGGCCAGACCATCTTCGTCTGCTCCAACACCGCGGCGGCCTCCAACGTCGCTCTGATGAAGTCCCTGCCCTACGACCCGCTGAAGGATTTCGAGCCGGTCACGATCATCGGCCGTGCGCCGGTGTTCATGATCGTCAACCCGATGGTCGAGGCGAAGACGGCCCAGGAGTTCGTGGCCCTGTGCAAGCGCCAACCGGGCAGGATCAATTTCGGTTCCGGCAGCGCCTCGACCCGCATCTCGGGCGAGCTGCTCAAGGCCAAGGCCGGCATCGACATGCTGCACGTGCCCTACAAGAGCACGCCGGCGGCGCTGCAGGACACGATGGCCGGGCACGTCCAGATGTGCTTCGCCGATCCGGTGACCAGCCTGCCCCAGGTCAAGGCGGGCACCGTTCGATGCCTCGGCGTCGGCAGCCGCGGCCGCTACAAGCTCACGCCCGACATTCCCACCCTCATCGAACAGGGCATCCCCGATTTCGAGCTGATGACCTGGACCGGCATCCTCATGCCGCGCGGCGTGCCGCAGCCTGTCATGGCGAAGCTGCGCGAGGCCATGCTCAAGGCCATCACCGATCCCGCCTATGTCGAGCGCCAGGCCCAGGGCGGCTCCGAAATCTCGCCCTGCTCGCCCGACGAGATGCGCCGGATCATGGTCGCCGAGATCGAACTCTACCGCGAGATGATGAAGGTCGCCGGCATCGAGCCGGAGTGACATTGCCGACGGGCTGACGAGGGAAGTCCCAGCGGCGGCTGCGTCCGGGTCTTCCGGGATCAGCGCCGAGGCGTCGCACCTCGGTTTCTGGCATTCGCGGCAAGCCATCTGCCATACTTCGGCAATGCAGCATTCCGAGCCGTCATCCTCCCCTGTCGACATCGCAATCGTCGGCGGCGGGGCCAGCGGTGTGCTGTTGGCCGCCCAGCTCGTTCGTAAGTCCCGGCTGCGCGTCGCCCTGATCGAGCGTGGCGCCAATCCCGGGCTGGGGATCGCCTATTCGACGCACTGCCTTGGCCACCTCCTCAATGTCCGCGCCAGCGACATGACGGCCCTGACCGACGAGCCCGACCATTTCGTACAATGGCTGGCGCGCGACGGCCGCGGCTTCGGACGAGCGGATTTCGTTCCGCGTGCCATCTACGGCCGGTACCTGCAGGACCTGCTGGCCGATGCCGTCCACCGTTCCGGCGGGCGCCTGCAGGTCGTCAGGGGCGACGTCTTGGCCATTCGGGACGAGAAGGACTCTGTCGAACTCGACATCGAGGGCCATACTTCGCTGCGAGCCCGCAAGGCCGTCCTGGCGACCGGGCATCGCCCTCCCTCGAAGGATTCCGGTGCCTATCGCGGCAATCCCTGGCGCGACGAGGCCATCGCCGGCCTCGCACCCGATGCGTCGGTCCTGCTGATCGGCACCAGCCTGACGATGATCGATGTGCTGATCTCGTTGCTGGAACACGGCCACAAAGGGCCCATCGTCGCCCTCTCCCGCCGCGGACTCTTGCCGCATCGCCATCCGCCGGCACCGATCCCCACGCCCGAGGCCGATACGAGCGATCTCTTCACTGGCAGCCTGTCGCAGCGGACCGCCCGCTTCCGCGCCAGGCTGCGGGCCGGCCTGAGCTGGCCGGGGCTCATGCAGCTCCTGCGGCCATACAACAACGAAATGTGGCATGGGCTCGACATCAACCAGCGGAAGCGTTTCCTGCGCCACCTGCGGCCCTGGTGGGACATTCATCGCCATCGCGTGGCACCGCAGATCGGCGCGCTGATCGATGCAGCCCAGGCGGGCGGGCAACTGTCGATAATCTCGGGCAGGATAGAGATCGAGCGCACGATGGACGACAAGGTCGAGGTCACGCTCACCCGCCGAGGCTCTGACGTTCGCGAAAGTCGGAGCTTCGACCGCGTGGTCGATTGCCGTGGTCCCCGCAACGAAGTCGATGTGCACGTGCCATTGCACGCGCATCTGGTAGAGAACGGGCTGCTGCGGCCCGATCCCCTCAACCAGGGTCTCAACGTCGCGGCCGACGAGGCGCTGATCGGGCGGGATGGCACACCGTCGGACCGCCTCTTCGTCCTCGGCCCTCCGACCCGCGGCCGCTACACCGAGATCGTGGCGATCCCCGATATCCGCCTGCAGGCGGCGGACGTCGCCAATGGTCTGATCGCCGCCCTGCGAGAGCCATCTGGCCTTATCAATAGTCCGGCCGCATAATTCCAGGATGGGACGCCGACCCGCCAAGGCCGCGGCCAAACCGGCCGACAAGACCTCCTTGCATCTCCGGATCGACTTCGGCGGCGAACGCTCGATCGGCCCCGGAAAGGTCCGCCTGCTTGAGCTGATCAACGAGACCGGATCGATTTCCGCCGCGGGTCGTGCGCTGGCCATGTCCTACCGTCAGGCCTGGCTGCTGGTCGACGAAATGAACCAGATGTTCCGCGAACCCGTGGTGATTGCCCAGACCGGCGGCGGCGGCGGCGGCGGCACGTCGGTCACTGAAACCGGCAACGACATCGTGCGCCTCTATCGCGAGATGGAGCGGCGGGCCTACGGGGCATCGTCGCCGGAAATCCGCTCGCTGGCCCGCCTGCTCACCCCTCCGGACGGCAAGCTCCACTAGCCCTCGGGGATGCCTGCGTGAACCGCCGATAATCGTCGGCGGCGACGCGGCGGGTGCTACTTCAATACCGTGAAGCCATGCTTCTCGAAGAACGGGCTTGCCGCTGGCATCTTCAGATAGGCGACCAAGGCCTGAGCATCAGGGTTGGTCGAACTGGCCAGCAGCGCCATCGGATAGATAATCGCGGGATGCGAACCGGTCGGAAAGGCGCCGATGATGCGCACGGCCGGATCGGAGGCCGCATCGGTCTTGTAGACGATGCCGAGCGGCGCCTCGCCGCGCGACACCAGCGTCAGCGCCATGCGGACGTTCTCGGCCTGGGCGACCCGGGTGGAGACCGACGGCCAGACGCCGAGATACTCCAGCGCCGCCTTGCCGTACCTGCCTGCCGGCACCGCGTCGACGTTGGCCATCGCGAGGCGGCCATCATTGCCCAGCGCGCCACGCAGGTTGAAGCCCCTGTCGATCTTGAGGTCGATCCTGGAGTCCCTGCCGGCGATCAGCACGATCTGGTTGCCGAGATAATCCGAACGGCTCGCAGGTTTGATGAGCTTGCGCTCCGCGACATAGTCCATCCAGTGCACGTCGGCCGAGATGAAGATGTCTGCCGGAATGCCGCCCTCGATCTGCCGGGCCAGCGCCGAGCTGGCGGCGTAGGAAATCCTGGTGGTCTTGCCGCTCTGCCTGGTCCAAGCGGCGGATGCCTCGTCCAGCGCGTTCTTGAGGCTGGCCGCGGCGAGGATGACGACGTCCTTGCCCTGCGCGGCGGCCCGCTGCGCGAGCCCACACGCTGAAAGAACGAAGGCGGCCGCGGCGATACCGCAGGCGAAGACCCGACGACGACCCAGCATGGAACCTTCCTGTCACGAGATCGGCGATATATCCATTTGGATATATCGCCGATCCGTCCAGCGCGCCACCTGCCCGACCTTCGAGGCGGTTTGAACCTCGGAGGAAGCATGGCTCGCAACGGCCATGGTTCCCTGGCAGCTAGACCGGCCCCGTGCCGCCGTGCAGCAGCCGCTGGGGGCCGCGTCAGGCGGCGTAGCGGCTTTCGCTGAGCGCCGGCCACAGTTCGTCCTTGCCGGCCCTGGCGAAGGACTCGCCGATCTTCTCGCCCCAGAAGCTCTCGCTGCCGAAGTCGCGGCGCCACACCCAGAGCCTGCGCGTGTAGTGATGCAGGATGTGCTCGTGGGTGAAGCCCATGGCACCCATCGACTGGTGCGAGAGGGCCGCGATCCGGTGCGCGAAGTCGGAGCCCTGGGTCTTGGCGGCGGCGATCGAGAAGCTGCCCCCCTTCTCCAGCCCGCCCTCATCGGCGTCGCGCGCCGCGGACTCTGCCGAGGCAATGGTCGCGGCTACGTAGCTCGCCAGCTCGGCCAGCATGTGCTGGATCGCCTGGAAAGTCGAGATCGGCCGACCGAACTGGACGCGTTGCTTGCAGTACTCGGTCGCCGTCGCCAGCACCTTGTCGGCGGCACCCGCCATCTGCATGGTGCGGGCGAGCGCGGCGAGTTCGAACGCACGCTCTGCGCTGATCGGTGAGGCCGCGGAGAATTCGGGCGTCGCGCCGTCGAAGGTCACGGTGCCGTAGGGTTCGCCGGCGTGGCTCGGCGTGTCCTCGATCGCGACCGCATCGCGCGGCACGACGACCAGCGTCGACTTGCCACCCGCCGTGATGATCGCAACAAAGCGCTCGGCGACGCCGGCGAACGGCACGCGGGCGACCTTGCCGGAGACGCGGTTGCCCTGGAACGACAGCTCGCCCAGCGCCACCGTCGACGGGCCAGCGGCGGGCGTGCCGCCCGCGGCGGCGACCAGCAGGTTGGCGAGCGCGGTCTCGGCGACCGGCACGGGCACGGCATGCTCGCCGGCGACGCGCAGCATCGCCATCAGGTCGGCCAGCGTTCCGCCCACCCCTTCCTGTTCCTCGGGCACGGCGATCAGCGGCAGGCCCATCTCCTCGATCTCCCTCCAGAGATCGGCGGGCCACACGCCCTTCTCGACGCCGTTCACGACGTCCTTGCCGGCGCGCTCGGCGAAGAAGCGGGTGGCGGTCTCCAGCAGCATGTCACGAGTTTCACGGTCCATGATCGTCCTCCTTCAGCGCAGACCGAGGCCGCGGGCGACGATGCCGCGCAGGACCTGGGTTGTGCCGCCCTGGATGGTGTAGCTCGGCGCCATCATCGAAGCGTACTGGGCGACGTCGAGGAAGTCGGCGAGATCGTCCTCGGTGGTGGCGTCGGATTCCGCCAGGGTGCGCGCGATCTCCGGCAGGTCCTGCTGGTAGATCGTGCCGAGATCCTTCACCAGCGACGCCTCGATGGCGGGCGACTTGCCGCCCTGCATCATGCCGGCGACGGCGGTCGACATCTGGCGCAGGGTCCACAGCCGCGCGATCAGACGGCCCAGGATGGCGCTGGTGCGCTTCGCCGGCTGGCGGCCGAGCACCCGTACCAGTTCGCGCAGCACGTAGACGTTCTGCATGAAGCGTTCGGGACCCGAGCGCTCGAAGGCCAACTCGCTCGTGACCTGCAGCCAGCCGTCGCCTTCGTTGCCGATCAGGCAATCCTCGGGGATGAAGGCGTCGGAGAAGGTCACCTCGTTCCAGTCGTGCCGGCCGGCGAGATTGATGATCGGCCGAATGGTGACGCCCGGGGTCTTGAGGTCGACCAGAAGCTGGCTCAGCCCCTTGTGGCGGTCGCCATGCTGCCCCGAGGTGCGCACCAGCGTGATGCAGTAGTGGTTGCGATGCGCGCCGGAGGTCCAGACCTTGGTGCCGTTTACACGGAAGCCGCCTGGCACCGGCTCGGCGCGGGTGCGCACGGACGCCAGATCGGAGCCGGAATCGGGCTCGCTCATGCCGATGCTGAAGTAACATTCGCCGCGCACGATGCGCGGCAGGATGGCCTGGCGCTGCTGTTCCGTGCCGAACTTCAGCAGCAGCGGCCCCGACTGGCGGTCGGCGACCCAGTGCGAGCCGGCCGGCGCGCTGTTGCCGAGAAGCTCCTCGGTCACGACCAGGCGGTCGAGGAAGGAGCGCTCGGCGCCGCCATACTGCTTGGGCCACGTGATGCCGAGCCAGCCCTTGGCACCCAGTGCCCGGCTGAACTCGGGCGACGGCGTGTTCCAGCTCGCGAAGCGATCCTCGGAGCGGATCTTGGGCAGCGTCTCCTTGAGGAACGCGCGAACCTCCCCGCGCAGGGCCTCGGCCTCGGCGGGCAGGTGGAATGGCGGGAATTCGAGCTTGGGAATGGACATCATCATCTCGACGGTTGGATGCCTCATCTGTGTCGGCTAATCCTGTGCCGCGCAACCCGGGAGTTTCGAGGGTCGAATGCCCCGCCGTCCACCACGCCTGCCGCCGCTCTTGGCGGAATTCGACGATGACGAACGCGACGCCGTCCTGGCCGCGAACCGCGCCTTCTACAAAGCCTTCAACGATCGCGACGCCGCTGCCATGGACCAGATCTGGGCCCCTACGGGCTCGGTCATCTGCCTGCATCCGGGCCAGGCCGCCCTCTACGAGCGCGCGGAGATCATGGCGAGCTGGCGCGCCATCATGAAGCACCCCGAGGCGCCGCGCGTGCGCTGCACAGAGGAATGGGTCGTCGGCCGGCCGGGCCTCGCTCTCGTCATCTGCCGCGAGGTGCTGCCCGAAGGCCAGCTCATGGCGAGCAACCTCTATGTGCGCCTGGCCGACGGCTGGCACATGGCAAGCCATCATTCCGGCCCCGTCCCGCCGGTCGCGACCGAGCGCGCGACACAAGCCGCCTCAGCGGTTCCGGCGCGGGACCGGCGCAGGCTACACTAGCGGGAGATCGGCCCCCCGGCCCGCAGCAGCGGCTTCAGCCGGCTGTAGGGAATGTCGACCGTATAGGGCCCGGACGAGTAAGGACCGACTTCGTACTGGTTGAAATAAATCTGCAGCTTGTCGGCCTGCCAGCAGAAATGGCCGCCGGTGTTCACCGTCTTGGTGAGCTTGCCGGGCTGCAGCGCATCCTCGAAGCCGGGATTGTCGACGAACTGCTTCTTGAGATCGGCGCCGACGATAGCGACCACTTCCTTCAGCCACGGCGACCCCGGAGCGAACACCCCCTCGGGCATGACAGACTTGCCGGTGCGCAGGTCGACCAGGGTGCAACTCGTGCTGCCGTAACCATGGGCGCCGCCGGTGAACGCCCAGAAGGTCAGCGCCACGGTGATGACATCGGGGTCGGGACGAAAGAGCGAATAACTCTGAAAAGCCTGCCACTCCTGCTCGCGGTCGACGCCGGCATCGGCCGTCGGTGTCGTTTCGCGCGCAGCCTTCGCCGCCGCCTCGGCATAGGCGCGATTGATCGCCGTGAAGTCGGCCGTCGTGCCGGCGAACCGAGGGTAGCGCAGGTCGATCGTGTAGGTCACCTTGCCGACCTTCCCGTTCCTCGCGATCGACTGGTCCTCGATGAAGGGATAGGGACCCGCGGCCAACGCCTTGAGGTCGGCGATGCGATCAGCATACCGCGTCTTCAGGCAGCGCTCGATGACATCCGGGTCGTCGTTCGACACGCAGGCACGGTTCCGGCTCACGATCCAGCGGACCTGGCTCTTCTCCAGACTTTCCTTCGCCGGTCCGCTCAGCTTGGCCAGAAGCGCCGTGTAGAGGCCGGACAACTCACGGTCGGCTTTCGCCATGACCGGGTCCTTGCAGATCGCCCGCTCCGCTCCGTTGGACGCCTTGGCGCAGTCGAAGCTCGGCCCGGTTTGCGCCATAGCCGCGACGGGGGAGAGTGCTACCAGTGCCGCGACCGCAAGCACCTTCATACCCGCCTCCATTGCTTCAGGCGGCGCACCGCCTCCTCCATCTCCGCGGTGGAGCCCGCGAAGGAGATGCGCAAGGTGCCAGCTCCCCGCGCGCGGTCGAAGTCGACTCCCGGCGTCGTCGCCACCCCGGCCTCCCGCAGCATGCGGCTGCAGAAGTCGCGGCTGTCGTTGGTGAGGTGCGAGACGTCGGCATAGATGTAGAAGGCGCCCTGTGCCGGCGTCAGCCGGTCGAGGCCCGCCGCAGGCAGCCCTGCCATCAGCAGGTCGCGGTTGGTGCGATAGCGCTTTACGTGGCCGTCGAGTTCTTCGCGGCAGTCGAAGGCCGCCAGAGCCGCGTGCTGGCTGAGAGTCGGCACCGAGATGAAGAAGTTCTGCGCGAGCCGCTCGATCGGCCGAACCATGTCGGGCGGCACGACCAGCCAGCCCACCCGCCATCCGGTCATGGAGAAATACTTGGAGAAGCTGTTCACCACGATCGCCGTGTCGGACACCTCGACCGCGGAGTGGGTTTCGCCCTCGTAGACGATGCCGTGATAAATCTCGTCCGAGACCAGCCGCACGCCGTTGGCGTTGCACCAGTCGGCCAGCGCCTTCAGTTCGCCGCGCTTGACCATGGTACCGGTCGGATTTGAGGGGCTCGCCACGATCAGCCCATCGAGTGGACCGGCTTTCTGCAGGGCCGCGACCGTGGGCTGGAAACGGTCGGCCGCCGAGGTCGGCAGGTCGACCGCCTCGAGATTGAGAGCCGCCAGGATGTTGCGGTAGGCCGGATAGCCGGGCGCCGCCAGCGCCACCCGGTCTCCGGCGTCGAAGCTCGCGAGAAAGGCCAGCGGAAAGCCACCGGAGGAGCCCGTCGTGACGATGACGCGCTCAGGGGAAACCTCGACGCCGTAGGTCTCGCGATAGTGCCGGGCAATGCGCTCGCGCAGCGCCGGCATGCCCAGCGCGGCGACGTAGCCGATCCTGTCCGCGTCGAGGGCCGCATGCGCTGCCGCGAGCGCACCCTTCGGGGCCGGCGTACTGGGCTGCCCGACTTCGAGATGGATGACCACGTCACCCGCCGCTTCCTTCTCTGCGGCGGCGGCCATCACGTCCATGACGATGAAGGGATCGACGCCGGCCGAGCGGCGCGAAAGCTTGCCTGCCATGTCGCTGTCTATTGAGCGATCGTCGAGAGGCCGGCACCGGCGGGATCCGCACCCGTCCGGCAGGCTCCAGGGCTGCCGCGCAAACCCGAGGGGCAGGCGATGGCGTTCACGAAGCCACCCTGTGCCCGGCGATTTGCGAGAACCGGCGCCAGGTTGCGCCCGTTGTCGATGACCTCACGCGCCACGTAGCCGACGGCCTGGGCGGCGGTCGGTCCGCCGCCACCTGCCCCGGCAAAGGTGAACTCGCCATTCCCGGGATTGGCGATGATCATCGGACTGACCGACGCCGCCTCTGGATTGGGCGAGCCGAGCATGATGCCGCTGCCAGGGACCACGACGCGCGCGCCGAAGAGCTGCCCCATCGAGAGCGCACAGGCAGCGGCGCCGCCCTTGCTGTCGACGGCGGCGAAACCCGCGAAGCCGCCGGAATCGACCGCCGTGCCGCCGGCTGGCTGCTGCCCGTTCCAGCCCGCGAGAACCGACGAGCCGGCCGCCGGCGACGGCGCGACATAGACGCGGCTGCGATAGTGACTGACCGACATCGGCGCCGACGAGATCGGCACCGCCGTCCGCAACGTATCGACAGGCAGGCTGCCACCGGCCTGCGAGACCTGTTCGGAAAAGGTGCGCGCCAGGGCGCCCTGGAAGAATTCCGCCCCGCCGCGCTGACGAATGCCGGCCAGCACCGTAGCGAGTTCCGGCTGGGTGAGAAGCGAGCCCTCCGAGACATTGCCGAAGATCCGACGCGCCTCGGCGTCTGCACCTAGCAGAGAACCGCCCGCCTGCAGGTCGCGCGCCAGCGCGCGCGACACCTGGAAGCCGAAACGCGCCAAGCGCTCGGCCGGCGAAACTGTCTGTTCCCAGCGCAACTGGCCATGGCGGACATGCATCAGGGTGATGGCGCGCACACCCGTCGGCACCGAGAAGGGCGTACCCTTTATCGCGCCAGGAGCCGCCACGGGCGGAAACACGAAGGCTTCGGATTGCTTCGTCTTGTCATTGTGGACGACGCACGCCCCGGACGCACCGAGCGATGCCGCCGACGGCAGCGTCACAGAAAGTGCAAAATACATCGCGACGGCGGCATCGGTGGCGTTCCCGCCAGCCCCCAGAATTTCCCGCCCGACCTCGGCCGCTCGGCTTTCCTCGGCCGTGGTGGCCGCAAAGCTGCTGCCCTTGCTGACGATCGACAATCCTCTCTGGCTTTGCGGCAGACCGGCGGGGTTGGCGGCATTCTCGGCGCGCTCCCCCGCGCGGTCCGTCTCACTAAAGCCACAACCGGCCAGCAAGAAAACTCCGATCAGGGCCGCGTTGCGCAATTGACGCGGTCGCCGCCCGTTCCTAGCTTGCCTGAGCCCCGTGCCGACCTTGTTCAAACGCATCACCACCCTCTTATGTCTGACGCTCTTCGCGCTGGCACCGTTTCGTGCCGCGACGGCTCAGCAAGGTCAACGCCTCAATCTCATCCGTGACGCCGAGATCGAGAGTACGATCCGGGCCTTCACGATCCCGATCTGGAAGGCGGCAGGTCTCGACCCCAACGGCGTCGAGATCATGCTCGTCCAGGATGGCTCGCTCAATGCCTTCGTCGCCGGCGGCCAGCGCATCTTCATCAACACCGGCCTGATCATGCGGACCGAACGGCCGAACCAGTTGATCGGCGTCATGGCCCATGAAAGCGGACACATCGCGGGCGGGCACCTCGCCCGCATGCAGGAGGAACTGCGCAGCCTGACCACGCTTCAGATCCTGGAGACGATCCTGGCGGGCGGTGCCATGGCGGGGGGAGTCGCGGGTGGCGCCGGCGCCGGCGGCAGTGGCGGCGGTCATGGCGGCGGAACTGGCCGGCCGATGGCGCCGGGGTCGCTGATGTCATTCCTCAAGTACACGCAGACGCAGGAAAGCGCGGCCGACCAAGCGGCGATCACCTACCTCCAGCGCACCGGCCAGTCGCCGAAGGGCACGATCGAGTTCCTGCGCTACCTGCAGCGCGAGGAGAAGCTCGCGATCAGCCGTCGCGACCCCTATCTGACCACCCACCCACTGACTCCGGAACGCATCTCCGCCTTCGAGCAGGCCGCGGCGAACTCGCCTTACGCCAATACGCCCGACTCGCCGCAGTTCCTGATGCTGCACCAGCGCATGGTGGCGAAGCTCTATGGCTTCGTTGCGCCCGATATGGCCCTGCAGCGCTACGGCGAGGCCGACCGGTCGCTGCCGGCTCGCTATGCCCGAGCCATCGCGCTCTATCGCAAGGGCGCGCTCGGCTCGGCCCTGCTGACGATCGACGGATTGTTGAAGGAGTATCCCAACGATCCGTACTTCCATGAAGTGCGGGCCCAGATGCTCTACGAGAACGGCCGTGCCGCCGAATCCATCCCGTCATACCGCCGGGCCGTGCAGCTCGCGCCCGCAGCGGCGATCCTGAAGATCGACCTCGCGCGCGCCCTGCTCGACGTCAACAGTCCCGACAATATTCGCGAGGCGGTGCGCAACCTCGATCTGGCTTCGCAGCAGGAGTCCGGAAGCTTCGAGCTGTGGCGCCTGATGGCGTCCGGCTACTCCCAGCTCAACGATCAGGGTATGACCTCCCTCGCCCGGGCCGAGATGGCGGCGCTCCGCGGTCAGCGTGCCGAAGCCCAGTCCCATGCCGAGACGGCCTCGCGTCAACTCACCGCCGGAACGCCGGCCTGGCAGCGAGCGCAGGATCTCAAGGCCTATATCAATACCCGGCCCCGCAAGTAGCCGACTCTGGAGAGCAAACGATATGCGTTCAATTCTACTGGCTATCATGGCAGGCCTGATCGTCGTCGGCGCCGTCGTCGCAACCCGTACGGGCCTGTCCCGTGTCGCCACGGCCCCTGCTGCGTCCGACGCTTCGGACGTCGCCGTTCCGGCCGACCTCGGGAAGATCATCCGCGCCTATCTCATGGCCAATCCGGAAGTCCTGGTCGAGGCCATGCAGGAACTCGAGCGCAAGCAGGATACGCAGCGCGATGCCGTGGCGGCGAAGGCGATCGGCCAGAACGAGGCCGTGCTGTTCCGTGACGCCGACAGTCCCATGGGTGGCAATCCCGCGGGCGACGTCACCATCGTCGAGTTCAACGACTACCAGTGCCCCTACTGCAAGCGCGCCCACCAGGCGGTGAAGTCGGTCACCGGCGCCGACGGCAAGGTGAAGATCATCTACAAGGACCTGCCGATCCTCGGCGAGCCGTCGCGAATCGCCGCCCTCGCCGCGCTCGCCTCGATGAAGCAGGGCAAGCACCAGGCGCTGCACAATGCGCTGATGGAGTTCAACGGCAAGCTCGACCGCGAGAAGATCCTGCAGACCGCCGTCTCGGTCGGCATCGACGTCGCCCAGCTCGAGAAGGACATGGAAGATCCCAAGCTGAAGCAGATCATCGACCGCAACATGGCGCTTGCCGCTGCGCTCGGCGTGCGCGGCACGCCGGCCTTCGTCATCGGCAAGCAGTTCGTGCCGGGCGCGGTCGACGCCGGCTCGCTGAAGGCCCTGATCGCCGACGCGCGGAAGAACTAGCGGGACACCGTCGCGGTCAAGCCAAGCGCATTCACGAGGTCCGCGCCCGGCTTCAGGAGGTAGTCGAGCTTTTCCAGGCCCAGCGCCGGCTGCGGCGCGGCGTCTAGGCTGAGCGTGCCGCCCTGCTCGACGAAGCGGGCGACCGCATCGAGAACCTTCGACATATCCTGGGTGATCAGCACGCCAGGCGGCTGATAGCGCCGGATTTCGGTCGCCAGTGCCGCGCGCTCGGCTGCCAACGGCTGGCCGCTGAGCCGCGCCTTCGCCTGCAGGCTGCGCTGAAGCAGACTCTTGTCGGCGATCACCAGCCTGGCCGAGGCCAGCGCCGCCTTGGTGCCCAGCAGGCCAAAGGGGTCGGCCTCGTCGATCGATCGCCAGAACTCGTCATCGATGTCGATGACCTGTGCGGCCAAGGTGATGTCGACCAGGTCGGGACCGTTCAGCTTGCAGTCCTCGACCTTCAGGACGTGGCGGGCGCGATCCTCGACGGCGCTGCAGTCGAAGCCCAGCCGCACCTCCTTCAGGTTCATCGACTGCAGGACCATGCGCATTCCGAGCGCTTCGACGCTGCGCAGCGAGGGTGCCAGCACGAAATCCTCGACGCGCAGACGCGAGCGGCCGATGTCGCCGCTTTCGCGCCTGGTCTCGGTCGAGACGCTGCCCAGCGACAGGCCGTAGCGGGTCATGAGATCGCCGCCGAATCCGGACATGCGCCCCTGGGCCATGGGAACCCGGCCGATCGGCATCCCCGGCTCCCAGTCGAGCGAAGAGGCCAAGGAAATGGGCCGCCGGAGATCGACGCCTCGTGCGGTGGTCTCCGCGACGGTGACTCCCGCCATCCGCGCACCTGCCGACTTGATCTGCCAGTCCTTCATCTCGAGCGCGTCGATCAGTCCCCGCACGTAACCCGACACGGTGAGCCGGGCCACGCTCTGGGTAATCAGCTCCAAGGACGTATAGGAGACGCCGCTCTGCTCCAGCCGGTCCACCGACAGCGTCCCCAGCAGGCGGGCCATCATTACTTCATTGCGGAACGGTCCCTCATAGGTCGAGTCGTAGCGCGGGAGATCGATATTGGTGCCGGTCAACTCGCCGATCGTCCAGGAATTGCCGGCGTCGGGCTGGGCCAACCGGAAATTGCGCAAGTGGAGCCGCGCCACATGAAGGGGATCGCCCCAGTTCAGGCCGCGGAACGGCAGGCGTCCCTTCAGCAGCTCGTCCAGCGGCCAGGCCAGCCCGGATGCCTGCCACTCGTCGACCTTCAATTCGCCATTCGCCCCCCCCGCCACGTTGCGCAACGCAATGCTGCGGTCGAGCAACCCGACCGTGACCGTCTCGACCTGAACGCCATTCTGCGCGAGGCCGGCCTTGAGACGAGAAGCCGCGAAGCCCTCGGCAAACGGGATTGCTGCAGCCCCGATCCCGATCAGGGCCAGGACGGCGCCGAGAGCGACGACGGATTTCCTCACGGTTCGGCATCCGGCTGCTTCGAAGGCTGCGCCTCGTCGAATGCGGGAAGCTTCATGCAGGCATCATAGATGCGCTGAATCATCGGATAGCGCTTCATGTCGACCTTGAACCGGGTGGCGTTGAAGACCTGCGGCACCAGGCACATGTCGGCCATCGTAGGAGTGTCGCCATGGCTGAAGGTGCTGGCGCCCGCTTGCACCAGCGTCGCCTCGTAGGAATAGAAGCCGGTTTCGATCCAGTGGCGCGACCAGGCAAAGGCCCTTTCCTCGGTCTGATCGAATTTCTGACGCAGGTAGGCCATCACTCTCAGGTTCTGGATGGGATGGATATCCGCGCTCACGATCAGCGACAGGGCCCGTACCCGGGCCCGGCCGACCGGATCCCGGGGAAGCAGCGGCGGCTCGGGATGCGTCTCCTCCAGGTACTCCATGATGGCCAGCGACTGGGTCAGCACGGCTCCATCGTCCAGCACCAGCGCCGGCACGAGCTTCTGCGGATTGAGCGCGGCATAGTCGTCCGACGATTGCTCGCCCCTCCGCAGATGTCGCGACGCGTGATCGACCGCGATGCCCTTGTAGTTCAGGGCAATTCGCACGCGGAACGCCGCCGAGGACCGAAAATAGCCGATGAGCTTCATGACCGCCTCCGCGGCCACTCTAGCACGGCTCAGGCGGGCGGCGTGTAACGCACGACCTTCTGGTCGATCGCCCCGAAGATCGACTTGCCGGCGCGGTCGAACATCTCGATGCGGATGTGATCGCCGAAGCTCATGAACGGCGTCACGGGCTTGCCGCCGTCGATCGTCTCGCGCACGCGCCGCTCGGCGATGCAGGAGCAGCCGACGGCCGCATCCCGGTTCGCGACCGTCCCGGAGCCGACGACAGTCCCCGCCTCGAGGTGCCGGGTGCGCGCGGCGTGCGCAATCAGCTGGCCGAAATCGAAAGTGAGGTCCGTCGCGGCGTTCGGATGCCCGAATTCCTTCCCATTGAGCGTCGAGATCAGCGGCCGGTCGAGCCGTGCCCCGTTCCAGTCGTCGCCCAGCTCGTCGGGCGTCACGGCCACGGGTGCGAAGGCCGTCGCGGGCTTGCCATGGAAGAAGCCGAACCCCTTGGCGAGCTCGCCCACGATGACGTTGCGCAGCGACACGTCGTTCAGGATGGTCACGAGCTTGATGTGCCGGCGCGCGGCTTCCGGCGAGATGCCCATCGGCACATCGTCGACGATCACACCGATCTCGCCCTCGAAATCGATGCCCCAGGCCTCGTCGGCCATCTCGATCTCGTCGTTGGGCCCGATAAAGGAGTCCGAGCCGCCCTGGTACATCAGCGGGTCGGCCCAGAAGGACGGCGGCATCTCGACGCCGCGCGCCTTGCGCACCAGCTCGACATGCACGACGTAGGCCGAGCCGTCGGCCCACTGGTAGGCGCGCGGCAGCGGTGCCGCCAGCGCCGTCGTGTCGAGCTCGAACGAGCCCATGGCCTTGTCGTCCTCGAGCTGCTCGGCCAGCGCCCGCAGCTTGGGCGCAATCGTCGCCCAGTCGTCGAACGCCTTCTGCATCGTCGGCGCCACGGCGGTGGCCCGGACGCCGCGCGTCAGGTCGCGGTTCACCACGATCAGCGTGCCGTCGCGGCCGCCTTCCTTGAGCGATCCCAGTTTCATTGTGGCGTCTTCCCTATTCCGCAGCCTGTTTCATGTCCGGCGGCCGCCAGGACTTCACATACCCCTCGAACTCGACGCCGGCCGGCATCGCCGCGACGTCCAGCGCATCGCGCGTATCGATCATCACCGCGACCTCGTCGGTCTCGGTCCTGCCGCCCTTGGTCGCGGCATCGAAGGCCTTGGGGTGCGGCCCGTGGGTAAAGCCGGTGGGATGCACCGTCATCATGCCGGGGTGGATGTTGTCGCGGCTGAAGAAGCTGCCCTTGTGATAGAAGATCACTTCCTCGAAATCGTCGTTATTGTGGAAGAACGGCAGGCGCAGCGCCTCCGGGTCGCTCTCGAACGGCCTCGGCACGAAGGTGCAGACGACGAAGCGGCCGGTGGCCCATGTCGTGTGCGCCGAGGGCGGCAGGTGCGCGCGATGGCTCATCAGCGGCCGCAGGTCGCGCCAGTTGATGCGGACGACGCTGAGATCGCCATGCCAGCCGATCGCGTCCAACGGATTGAACGGATACGTCACGGTCGACAGCGTGTTGCGCCGCTTCACCGAGACCTTCCACGTACGCTCGTCCTGCTGCGCGCGGAAAGCCTCGTCGATACGCGGCGTATCGAGCATCGCCGGATCGAAGATCGCGTGCCGGCCGACCAGCCCCTTCTCCGGCAGGGTGAAATGATCGTTCGTCGCCTCGATCATCAGCGATACGGTGGGCTTCACGGGCTCCAGGCGCCACATCGTCCCGCGCGGGATGACGAGATAGTCGCCCTCGACATAGTCGAGATGCCCGTAGTCGCAGAACAGCGCGCCGTTGCCCTCGTGGATGAACAGCAGCTGGTCGCCGTCGCTGTTGCGGGCCAGCTCCCGCATCGGCTCCTGCAGCCGCCAGTAGCGCATCTGCATGTGGCTGTTGTCCATGACGAGCTCGGCTTCCCAGGGATTGGTCCGGGCCGTCGCCAGCTTGTTGAGATCGAGCGCGCGCGGGCGGATCGGGCCGTCGAACTCGACCCAGTCGGTCGGCTTGTGCCTGTGATGGAACTGCGCGGAGGGGCCGAAGAAGCCCTCCTTGCTGATCTCGCGCTCGTAGGTTCCTTCGGGCAAGCGCACATGGGCCTGGCGCGAGGCGGTGCCCTCGACCTGGCGCAACGGAATCCAGTTCTTGGCCATGGTTCCCTCCGTCGTCCTTTCAGTTCATTTGTTTCGTTTATTTCGTTCGTTTCGTTATTCTAGGCCTTCAACACACCGCGACGGATCTGGTCGAGTTCGATCGATTCGAACAGTGCGCGGAAATTGCCCTCGCCGAAGCCCTCGTTGCCGCGGCGCTGGATGATCTCGAAGAAGATCGGGCCGATCACGGTCTGGGTAAAGATCTGCAGCAATAGGCCACCGCCCTTGGTCGGCGCGCCGTCGATCAGGATGCGATCGGCGGACATCCGCTGGAGGTTCTCGCCATGGCCCGGCAGGCGTGTATCGACCTGTTCGTAATAGGTGTCAGGCACATCCTGGAACGGCACGCCCTTGAGCTTGAGTGCCTCGACCGACTCGTAGATGTCGCCGGTGCCGAGCGCTATGTGCTGGATGCCCTCGCCGTGATAGGCGGAAAGGTATTCCTGGATCTGCGACTTGTCGTCGGAGCTTTCGTTGATCGGGATGCGGATCTTGCCGCAGGGGCTGGTCATCGCCTTGGACTTGAGGCCGGTCAGCTTGCCCTCGATGTCGAAGTAGCGGATCTCGCGGAAATTGAAGAGCCGTTCGTAGAAGTCGGCCCACTCGGCCATGCGGCCGCGATGCACGTTGTGGGTCAGGTGGTCGATGTAGGTCAGGCCGACGCCCTTGGGATTGCGGTCGACACCCGCCAGATACTCGAAGTCGACATCGTAGATCGAGCCGCGCTCGCCGTAACGATCCACGAGATAGAGCAGCGAATCGCCGATACCCTTTATCGCCGGGATGTTGAGTTCCATCGGCCCGACCTTGCCCTCGACGCCCCAGGCGCCGAGCGAGAGCGCGCGCTTGTAGGCAGCACCGGCATTCTTCACACGGAACGCGATGGCGCAGACACTCGGTCCGTGCACACGCGCGAAGCCCTGGGCGAAGCTCTCCTTCTCCCCGTTGACGATGAAATTCACGTCGCCCTGGCGGAAGAGCGAGACGTCCTTGGAGCGATGCTTCGCCACCTTGGTGAAGCCCATGCTCTCGAACAGGGCGCCGAGCGCCGCCGGATCGGGGGCCGTGTATTCGACAAACTCGAACCCGTCGGTGCCCATCGGGTTCACTGCGTCGATCTCCAGGATCTTGGCTTCGCTGACACTTGCCATGTTTGACCTACCGGCTGAATTAGTTTCAAATGTAACTATTGTGGCGACCGATATGCAAGCCCTCGAACTGGAGAAATTCCTCCCCTACCGCCTGTCCGTGCTGGCCCAGCTGGTCAGCGAGTCACTCCACGATTTGTATGCCGGCCCCCACGGCCTCAGCGTTACGCAATGGCGCGTGATGGCCGCGCTGGGGCGATACGCGCCCCTCACCGCCTCCGAGGTGGGGCAGCGCATCGTCATGGACAAGGTGGCCGTCAGCCGTGCCGTCGCCGGCCTGATGAAGCGCGGCCTGGTCGAACGGTCGGCTGATCTAGACGACCGGCGACGGGCGTCCCTGTACCTGACGCCGAAAGGCCGCGCGACGCATGCGGATATCGTGCCGCTGGCCCTGAAATACGAAGCCGAACTCTATCAGGCCCTGTCCGCCGAGGAGCGACAGACCCTCAACGCCTTGTGTGACCGCCTGTTCACGCATGCCAAGCTGTTGAGAAGCCGCCCCTGAGGCCGCCTTGTGGCCCCGACTCCCCATGGTATAACGCCCACCTCTTTTGATTCTGGGAGGCAGGATTGGCTAAGGCCGCCCAGCGCCCACCGGTGAAGCCGGTGCTGGTGCTCAACGGGCCCAATCTAAACATGCTGGGCAAGCGTCAGCCGGAGATCTACGGCCGCGAGACGCTGGCGGACGTCGAGGCGGCGTGTCGCGCCGAGGCGACGCGCCTCGGTCTCGAGGTCGAGTTCGCCCAGAGCAACCACGAGGGCGTTCTGGTCGATCGTATACAGGCTGCGCGCGAGGGTAACTCCGGCATAATCATCAATGCCGGGGCCTATACCCATACGTCCGTGGCCCTGCTCGACGCGCTGAACGCCGCCGA
Source organism: Reyranella sp. (assembly GCA_044377795.1). GTDB lineage: Bacteria > Pseudomonadota > Alphaproteobacteria > Reyranellales > Reyranellaceae > Reyranella. The sequence goes on from JBILYJ010000016.1 coordinate 21,401, forward strand.
GCTGCCGGCCATCGAGGTCCATCTTTCCAACATCTACAAGCGTGAGAGATTCCGCCATCATTCCTACATCAGCCCCGCCGCGGTCGGGGTGATCGCGGGTCTCGGCTCTCAAGGCTATCTCCTTGCCCTCCAGGCGCTGGCGCGCCTGCTGGCACGCTGACCAACATCGGGAGCGTTTCTCCATGGCAAAGTTCGAGTTGGACACTGAGTTCGTCCGCAAGCTGGCGACGATCCTCGAGGAAACCAAACTCGGCGAGATCGAGCTTGTCGATGGCGAGCGGCGCATTCGTGTCGCCCGTCCGACCGCCCCCGTTGCGCAGGCCGCACCGGTCGTGATGGCAACAGCGCCCGCGGCCGCCGCAGCGCCTGTCGCCGCAACCGACGCTGCGCCGGCCGACCTCTCCAAGCATCCCGGCGTCGTGAAGTCGCCGATGGTGGGCACGGCCTATCTGGCGCCAGAGCCCGGCAAGCCGAATTTCGTCTCCGTGGGCGACAAGGTGACGGCCGGCCAGACGTTGCTGATCATCGAGGCGATGAAGACATTCAATCCGATCAAGGCGCCCAAGGCCGGCACGCTCCTGCAGGTCCTGATCGAGAATGCGCGGCCGGTGGAGTTCGGCGAACCGCTGATGATCGTCGAGTAAGGGCCCCGGTGCCGATGTTCGACAAGGTCCTGATCGCCAATCGCGGCGAGATCGCGCTCCGCATCCATCGCGCCTGCCGCGAGATGGGCATCCAGACGGTCGCGGTGCATTCGACCGCCGACAGCGACGCGATGCATGTACGGCTGGCCGACGAGTCCGTGTGCATCGGTCCGCCGCCGGCGCGCGACAGCTACCTCAACATTCCCGCGATCCTGTCGGCGGCCACCATTGCCGGCGCCGACGCGATCCATCCCGGCTATGGGTTCCTGTCGGAGAATGCCCGCTTCGCCGAAGCGGTCGAGGCGCACGGCTTCACCTTCATCGGCCCGACCCCGCTGCACATCTCCATGATGGGCGACAAGATCGTGGCCAAGCAGACCGCCAAGGAACTCGGGCTGCCGCTGGTCCCCGGCTCGCCCGGCCCGGTCGACTCGATCGACGAGGTCGTGGAGCTGGGCGCGAAGATCGGCTGGCCGGTCCTGATCAAGGCGGTCGCGGGAGGCGGCGGACGCGGCATGAAGGTCGTCGACAACGCCGAGGCCGCCGCCGAAGCCTTTTCGCTCGCCCGCAGCGAAGCCAAGGCCGCCTTCAGCAACGATTCGGTCTATCTCGAGAAATACCTGCCGCGCCCGCGCCATATCGAGATCCAGGTGCTGGGCGACGGGTTGGGCGCCGGCATCCATCTCGGCGAGCGCGACTGCTCGCTGCAGCGCCGGCACCAGAAGGTGCTCGAGGAAGCGCCGTCGCCGGCCCTCAACGCCGAACAGCGCAACAGGATCGGCGAACTCGCCGCCGACGCCGTGCGCAAGCTCAAGTATCGCGGCGCCGGCACGATGGAATTCCTCTACCAGGATGGCGAATTCTACTTCATCGAGATGAACACCCGGCTGCAGGTCGAGCACCCGATCACCGAGGCGGTGACCGGTATCGACCTGGTGCGCGAGCAGATTCGCATCGCCGCCGGTTCTCCCCTGGGGCTCACGCAGAAGGACATCGTGATCCAGGGTCATGCCATCGAGTGCCGGATCAACGCGGAGAATCCCGAGACCTTCGTGCCCTGCCCCGGCCTGGTCACCGAATATCACGCGCCGGGCGGTCTGGGCGTACGCGTCGATTCCGGCCTCTATGCGGGTTACTCGATCCCGCCCTATTACGATTCGATGGTCGCCAAGCTGATCGTGAACGGCGGCAGCCGCAACGAGTGCCTGATGCGGCTGCGCCGCTCACTCGAGGAATTCGTGATCGGCGGAATCGACACCACGATCCCGCTGCACCGGCGCATCATCGGCGAGCAGGCCTTCATCGACGGCGACTACGACATCCACTGGCTGGAGAAGCTGGTCGGCCTCAAGAAATAGCGTTGCGATGCTGGAGATCACCCCCGACCTCCTGCTGCAGGCTTATCGCATCGGCGTCTTTCCCATGGGAGAGAGCCGCGACGATCCCAAGCTCTACTGGCTCGATCCGCGCCTGCGCGCGGTCCTGCCGCTCGACGGTTTCCATCTCTCGCATCGGCTGGCGCGCACGGTCCGCAGCGGCCACTTCGAGGTAAGCGCCGATACCGCCTTTGCGGAGACGGTGCGGGCCTGCGCCGAGCCGCGCCCCGGCCATCCGGAGAGCTGGATCAACGAACCGATCGTCGAGCTCTATACGGAGTTGCACGCGCGCGGCCATGCGCACAGCGTGGAGTGCCGCATGGACGGCCGGCTGGTCGGGGGTCTCTACGGCGTCTCGATCGGAGCCGCCTTCTTCGGCGAGAGCATGTTCAGCCGCGAACGCGATACATCGAAGGTGGCACTCGTTCATCTGGTGGCGCGGCTGATCAGGGGCGGCTTTGCCCTGCTCGACTGCCAGTTCATGACCGACCACCTGCGCAGCTTCGGGGCGATCGAGATCGCACGGGACGATTTCAAGGCCCTGTTGGCCAAGGCGATCGACCGGCCAGCGACCTTTCAGCGTGAGCTGGGCGGCGAGGATCCCTGCGCCATCGTGCAGGACAGCACGCGCAGATCGTAGACGCCGTGGTCGAGCGCCGACAGGGACGGCGTCGAGGCGAACATCCAGCCCGCGAACAGCTTCTCTTCCGCCTGACCGGGCTTGTGATCGACGATGGTGAGATGGGCCACGGATTCAGGGGGCGCCTCGGGCACATTCACCAGGCAATCGCTGACCGTGATCTCGAGCGTACCGAACCGCGTGGACTTGCCGACCGCCGCGTAGAAGCGCTGGGTGCGGGCGGTCACCTTGTCCAGCCCCTGCAACTCGGCCGACCGTATGCCGGGACCGTCCGGCACCGGCCGCAGATTGGCGTTGCCCGGACGTTGCGGCGGTTGCTGCGGCGGCGGAAGCGGTGTTTGCGCCGACGCGGCGCCTATAGCGGCTGCCAGGACGGCAAACGCAATCAACCCGCGCATGCTCAATCCCTGGCGCGGGGCGGCGTCAAACCGTCGATCAGTTCGTGAAGCGCCTGCTTGATCTGCGCGGCGTCGCATCCCATCAGAACTCCGTCCTCCAGCGCATCGGCGC
>JBILYJ010000298.1:0-6414 GCA_044377795.1 Reyranella sp.
CCGCCGCCGCTCGCGCAGGCGGCGGGGTTCTGGAAGCAGCGCTCGACCTCGCCCGCGCTCTGCGCCCACCCGATGGCAGGTGCCAGGAGCACTAGGGAGACGAGGCTCGCCGCGAGACGCATTTCAGATGCCGCCATAGGTGTTGGCCGCCAGCTGCGCCGGCAGACCGATCACCATCACGACGGGCTGGCCGCGACCGGTCTGGCCGCGCGCAATGATGTGGTCGTTGGGGGCACCGGTCTTGCTCTCGTAGCTGCCGCGGCCGGCAAACTTGCCGCCGAAGCAGGAGAGCGAGAACTGGCCGCTGCCGGGATTCTCGTTGGTCATGGTGCCGGTGCACACCTGCTCGCCTCGGGGATTCTCGACCGTGAAGGTGACGGAGCGATCCCGGCCGATCAGCGCGCCGTAACGGACCACGCCGTTCAGGCGTGCGACGTTGCCGCGATCGTCGCGATAGAAGATCGAGGTGGGACCGTAGGCGTCGTCCGGCATCGAGGCCTTGGGGACGACGTAGGTCTCGTCGCTGATCACGACCTGGCACCGGCAGTCGACGCCGTAATTCTCGCCCAGGGGACCGAGCTCCGCGAGGCGCCGGTTGCAGTTGGAAACGGCGATCTGCTGCACCTCGCTTTCGCTCTGCTGCCCTCGCGTATAGGCGTCGGCATAGAGGAAGGCACATTGCTTCGGCATCGGGATCGCCACGACCTTGTGGCTGGCCGAGTTCGTCTCGCTGTTCACCCAGTATCGGTTCGCCATCTCGCTGAAACGCAGGAAGATGGGATCGCGTCGCTCCGCTTTGCCGTAGGGCGACTGCGAGGCGGCCTGTGCCCAGGCATTCGAGCCGAGCGTGAGGACGGCGAGCGTGACGAGGGCGGCAATTCGGAACATGGAAGCCAATTCACCTGAAAAAGGTGACGGAAATGCGACCCGGCCGCGGCCCCGCCTTTGCCTAGACGAGACGACTCTGTGTCTTGGCCGCGCCGATGAACGAGGTGAACAGCGGATGCGGCGCAAAAGGGCGCGACTTCAGTTCGGGATGGAACTGGACGCCGATGAACCAGGGATGATCGGGAATCTCGACGATCTCCGGCAGGATGCCGTCCGGCGACATGCCCGAAAAGCGCATCCCCACCTGCTCCAGGCGATCCTTGTAGTTGACGTTCACCTCGTAGCGATGGCGGTGCCGTTCGCTGATCACGTCCTGTCCGTAGATCTCGTGGACCTTGGTGCCGGGCCGCAGATGCGCCGGATAGGCGCCGAGCCGCATCGTCCCGCCCAGGTCGCCGTCGGCCGAGCGCTTCTCGACCTGGTTGCCCTTCATCCACTCCGTCATCAGGCCCACCACCGCATGGTCGGTCGGACCGAACTCGCTCGACGAGGCCGTCTCGATGCCCAGCAGGTTACGCGCCGCCTCGATCACCGCCATCTGCATGCCGAAGCAGATGCCGAAGAAGGGAACCTTGCGCTCACGGGCGAACTTCACCGCATGGATCTTGCCCTCGGTGCCACGTTCGCCGAAGCCGCCGGGCACCAGGATGCCATGGACGTGCTCGAGATGGCTGACGGCGTCGTCGCGCTCGAAGATTTCCGAGTCCATCCACTCCAGGGAGACCTTCACGTTGCTGCCGAAGCCGCCATGCGTCAGGGCCTCGGAGAGCGACTTATAGGCGTCGAGCAGCACCGTGTACTTGCCGACCACCGCGATGGTCACCTTGCCCTCGGGCTCGCGCACGGACCGCACGATGCCGCGCCAGCGATCGAGATTGGGCTCCTCGTCGGCCGGCAGGCCGAAGTAACGGCAGACTTCGCGGTCGAAGCCCTGGTTATGATAGGCGATCGGCACCTGGTAGATCGTGTCGACGTCGCGGGCCTCGATGACGCGCTCCGGCTTGACGTTGCAGAACAGCGCGATCTTGCGCTGCTCGTTCTGCGGTATTTCCTTGTCGCCGCTGCGGCAGACCAGCAGGTCGGGCTGGATGCCGACGCTCAGCAGTTCCTTGACCGAGTGCTGGGTCGGCTTGGTCTTGAGCTCGCCCGCCGTCGGCACCCAGGGCAGCAAAGTGAGATGCACGTACATCGTGCGCTCGCGGCCCACTTCGTTGCCGACCTGGCGGATCGCTTCGAGGAACGGCAGGCTCTCGATGTCGCCGACCGTGCCGCCCACCTCGACCAGCACGAAGTCTTCCTTGTCGGTGTCGGCGAGGACGAATTCCTTGATGGCGTCGGTGACGTGCGGGATCACCTGGACGGTTGCGCCGAGATACTCGCCGCGCCGTTCCCTGGCGATCACGGTCGAATAGATGCGCCCCGTCGTGATGTTGTCGCTCTGGCGGGCATCGACCCCGGTGAAGCGCTCGTAGTGGCCGAGGTCGAGGTCCGTCTCCGCCCCGTCATCGGTCACGAAGACCTCGCCGTGCTGATAGGGGCTCATCGTCCCCGGATCGACATTGAGATAGGGGTCGAGCTTGCGCAGCCGGACCTTGTAGCCGCGTGCCTGCAGCAGCGCGCCGAGCGCCGCCGAGGAAAGCCCCTTGCCTAGCGAGGAAACCACGCCGCCCGTTATGAAAATAAAGCGCGTCATGGGCTTACAGCATACAAGCGCTTGTGGCGCGCAGCCATGGGGATATCGCCCCGCCGGAGACAATTCGGCGGAGGGAGGAAGCTGATTTCATGTAGGCCCCTAGCGGGTGGGAGCGGCGGGTTGCGCCGGTGCGGCGGGCGCCGCCGGTGCCATGCCGCCCGGAGCAGTGGGGGCGGCAGGCGCACCCGATCCGACGGGCACGCGATCCATGATCGACCGCGTCGCACGGACCGGGTCGGTCATGCTCCAGGCCATGATCATGCTCAACACGAAGAAGATGGTCGCGAAGATCGCGGTCATCCGCGACAGGATGTTGGCCTGGCCGCGCACCGAGAACAGCGCGTCCGACCGGCCGCCCATGCCGAGCCCACCGCCCTCGCTGCGTTGCAGGAGGATCACGACGATCATCGCGCTGGTCACACCGACATGGATGACGAGCAGCACGAGGCGCCATTCGTGGAGAAAGTGTCTTACGGCGTCCATTTTTGTCCAGCGCTAGAAGGGCATCTTCGCAAGCGGGCGCTTCTAGCTCCTTTAGGCGGCCTTGGCGATAGCCAAAAATTCGGCGGCGTTGAGGCTCGCCCCGCCCACCAGGGCACCATCGACGTTGCCGGCGGCCAGGAGCTCGGCGGCATTGCTGCCCTTCACCGACCCGCCGTAGAGCAGCCGCACCCCGGCCGCGTCGCCCATAAGCCCGCCCAGCACCGCACGAATATGCGCGTGCGCTGCGGAAACCTCGGCCACGGTCGGCGTCTTGCCAGTGCCGATCGCCCAGACCGGTTCATAGGCCACGACCAGATTGGCGGCCGTCGCCCCCGGCGGCACGCTGCCCCTGAGCTGGGTCTCCAGCACCGGAAACGTGTCGCCGGATTCGCGCTCCGACAGGGTCTCGCCAATGCAGACGATCGGCAGCAATCCGGCGCGCCACGCCGCCTCGGCCTTGGCACGGACAATCGCGTCGGTCTCCCCGCAATCGGCCCGGCGCTCGGAGTGGCCTACGATGACATGCGTGGCCCCGGCATCCTTCAGCATTTCGGCGGAAACGTCGCCGGTATGGGCGCCGCTCGCCTTGGCGTGGCAGTTCTGGCCCCCGACCAGAAGTCCGCTTCCCCTGGCGGCGTCGGCGACGGCCGCGATAAGTGTCGCCGGCGGGCAGACCAGCAGCTCGCGGTCGCTCCATCCGGCCTGCTTCACGCCGGCGGCAAGTTCGGTGGCGAGGGCAAGGGCATCGGCCTTGAGACCGTTCATCTTCCAGTTGCCCGCGATCAGCGGCCGCCTCGTATGCGCCATCGAATTTTCCTTCCCGTTCGGTCCAATCCGTTGGGGCGTATCTAGAGCCGGTGGCGTTTGCGGTCAAAGGCCGCTTGGTTGCCTGTCCAAGGGGCCAGTGGTAGGCATGGCGCCCCTTCAAGAACCCCGTCTGGCCCGTGAATCAGTTCCGCAAGTACGCCCGCTTCATCGTTCTCTCCATTCTCTTTGGCATGCTGATCATCAGCTTCGGCCTGTGGGGTGTCGGCGACATGCTGAAGGCGGCCGGGCGCAGCACCGAAGTGGCGCATGTCGGCGGCACGAAGATTCCCCTCTATGGCTGGGTTGGGGGCGCACCGGTCTACGCGACCGAAGTGCGCGAGCAGTTCAACCGCCAGCTCGAGGCCATCCAGCGCCAGACCGGCCAGCGGCCCGAGCAGGAACAGGCGCTGCGCTACGGACTTCACGTCCGCGCCCTCGAGGAGGTCATCCAGCGGGCCGTACTCGACTACGCCGTCCAGGAATTCGGCCTGATCATCAGCGACGAGGAAGTCCGCGCGGTCATCGCCCGCAACCCTGCTTTCCAGGGCACCGGCGGCTCGTTCGATCCCCTGCTCTACCGCAACCGCCTGCAGCAGGCCCGCATCAGCGAGGCGCAGTTCGTGGTCGACATGCGCCGCGAGATCGCCGCCGGCCAGCTCTTTGGCGTCGTGCGTTCCGACGGTCTCGCCCCGGTGTCGCTGCGCAACGACGTCTTCAAGCTGGAGAGCGAGAAGCGCACCGCCGAGACGATCTATGTTCCCGACGCGATCGTCGTCGACGTGCCGAAGCCGACGCCGGAGCAGCTGAACGCCTATTTCGAGGCCAACAAGGCCAAGTTCCAGGTGCCCGAGTTCCGCGCCTTCTCCTACGTCATGATCACCGTCGACGACGTGGAAAGCCAGGTGGCGGTCACCTCCGACGCCCTGCGCCAGGAGTACGAGGCGCGCGCCGCCGAATTCGGCACGCCCGAGAAGCGCGACGTCGACCAGGCCATGACCGACAACGAGGAAAAGGCCAAGGCGATCATCGCCGCCGTCCAGGGCGGCAAGTCCCTGGAAGACGCGGCCAGGGACGTGACCGGCAACGCCGACGGCGTGATCAAGCTCGGTCCGGTGACCAAGAAGGACCTGCCGCCCGGCCCGCTCGCCGACGGTATCTTCGGCCTGCCCGAAGGCATTGCGGCGGCGCCGATCCAGTCGCCGCTCGGCTGGCACATCGTGCGCATCAACAAGATCGAGGCCGGCAAGTCCGTGCCCTTCGAAGAGGTCAAGGACAAGCTCGAGAAGGACCTGAAGGCGCAGCAGGCGCCTGACCTGCTCATCAAGCTGGTCACCGACTTCGAGCGCGTGCTGGGCAGGACGCAGTCGTTGAAGGCGGCCGCCGAGGATCTCGGCCTCAAGGTCCGGACCTATGAGAAGGTGGATGCGCGCGGCCAGGATGCCACCGGCAAGCAGGTCGTGATCGGCCCGGCGTCGTCCGAACTGGTGCAGGCGGCCTTCGCCACGCGTGAGAACGCCGAGAGCGAGCTGCTGGAAACGCAGCGCGGCGAATACTTCATCGTGCGCACCGACCGCATCACGCCCGCGCGCACGCCGGCGCTTGCCGACGTCGAGGCCAAGGTGGTCGAGGCCTGGCAGGCCGTGGAACGCCGCAAACTGGCCGACGAGAAGGTCAAGGAAGCGGTCGAGAAAGCCAACGGCGGCACCGACTTCGTCACGCTGGCCAAGGACCTCGGCCTGGAGGCGCGGATCACCAAGCCGGTGACCCGCTTCGAGGCCGATACCGGCAACTATCTGAGCCAGGCGGTGGTGCAGGAACTCTTCAAGCTCGCGCCCGGCAAGACGCAATCGGTGCGGACCGGCGACGGCAGCGTGCTTGTACGCGTGAAGTCCGTCGAGCCGCCGGACCTCGAGAAGGACAAGGACCAGCTCGACCGCTTCGGCAAGCAGCTCGACACGATGGTGGCGAACGACCTGATCCTGCAGCTCGTGGCGGCGCTTCGCGCCAAATACGGCGTCACCGTCGACGAGGCCGCCTTCCAGGTGACCTTCGCGCCCCAGCAATAGAAGACTCTTCCATGTCGATCTCGCCCGACTTCGACGCCTTCGCGGCGCGCTACGATTCCGGCACGCCTCAGGTCGTCTCGACCAAGCTGGTCGCCGACCTCGAGACGCCCGTCTCGGCCTATCTAAAGCTGGCCGACGGCCGCGCCAACTCCTTCCTGCTGGAATCGGTCGAAGGCGGTTCGGTGCGTGGCCGCTACTCGATCATCGGCTTCAAGCCCGACGTCGTGTGGCGCTGCCGCAAGGGCCAGGCCGAGATCAACCGCCGCGCCGACAAGGATTCCCAGGCCTTCGACAATCTCGAAGGCCGGCCGCTCGAGACGCTGCGCGCGCTCATCAAGGAATGCCAGATGGAGCTGCCGGCGGACCTGCCGCCGATGGCGTCGGGCCTGTTCGGCTTCCTGGGCTACGACATGGTCCGCGACATGGAGCGGCTGCCCGACACGAATCCCGACCCGATCGGCCTACCCGACGCGATCA
>JBILYJ010000299.1:0-6400 GCA_044377795.1 Reyranella sp.
CGAGCGAAGCGCGCGACGTGTGGGCGTTGGGGGCGCCGGCCGAGGCGCGCAATGCCGCGCTCGAAGGGCTGGAAGCGCCCGACTTCACCTTGCCGGATCTCGATGGCGTGCCGCGCTCGCTGTCGCAACTGCGCGGCCGCAAGGTGTTCCTCGCTACATGGGCGAGTTGGTGAGGCTGCCGCTTTGACTTGCCCGTGTGGCAGGCCCTCTACGAAGAACTGAAGGACAAGGGGTTCATGGTCGTGGCCGTGGCGCAGGAAAGCCGCGGCGCCGAGCATGCCCGTCCGTGGATCGAACAGGCGAAGTCGTCCTATTGGCAGCTGATCGACGTCGAGCATCGGCTCGAGGATCTCTACAATCTCGTGAATGTGCCGCAGGCGATCTGGATCGACGAGCAGGGCCGGATCGCGCGGCCGCCCGAGACGGCCGGCTCGACCGATCATTTCCGCCGCATGGACCTCGCGACGCGCACGATGACTCCGCAGGACCAGGCTGAGCGCCTGGCCGCACGGCAGGCCTATCTCGACGCGGTTCGCGCCTGGGTCGCCACCGGCGCGCATGCGCTGCCGGGTGACCAGGCGCGCGCGAACCTGCCGAAGGTCACGCCCGAGATCGCGGAGGCCCGGGCGCGCTTCCGTCTGGGTGTCTGGCTGCGCGCGAACGGCCGCACCGCCGAGGGCGACCTGCAGATGGCAGAGGCGAGCCGCCTGCACCCCGAGTCGTGGAGCCTGTGGCGCCAGGCGGCCGATCTCGACGAGGTCGGAAAGGCCTCGGGTCCGGAGTTCTGGGAGCGCGTACAGGCGCTTGGCGATCGTCCGTACTATCCGCCGGCCAAACTGTAGGTCGCAAGCTACACGGAACCGCCACAATGGCTAACGGGTTTCGAGGCCATCACACCTCCGTGAGAGCGCGACGGTTGCTCAGGCGGCAGCGCCCTCGCTGGGCTACGTTATCTTCATATTTCCTGAACAACGGGAGACTGGGATGGCTGTTCTCAACGTCAACGGCAAGGCGGTCGAATACACCGCCGATCCAAATACTCCGCTCCTCTGGGTGCTGCGCGAGCAACTGGGTCTGACGGGCACCAAGTATGGCTGCGGGATCGCACAATGCGGCTCCTGCACGGTCCAAATCGACGGTGCGCCGGTGCGTTCGTGCAGCGTACCGGTGAACGCTGTCGGAACCCAGAAGGTCGTCACCATCGAGGCCCTGGCCGCCAACGGCGTGCTGAACAAGATCCAGAAGGCCTGGGTCGAGCTGGACGTTCCCCAGTGCGGCTACTGCCAGAGCGGCATGGTGATGGCGGCGACGGCGCTGCTCGCCGCCAAGCCCAATCCGACCGATAAGGATATCGACGAGGCGATGACCAACATCTGCCGCTGCGGCACCTACCAGCAGGTCCGCGCTGCCATCCACGCCGCCGCCAAGGCCTAAGGGGAGGGACGCATCATGACGATCCAGACATCTCTAGGGCGTCGCGGCTTCCTGGTCAGCGGCGCCGCCGTCGCCGGCGGCTTCTCGCTCGGCTTCCACCTGCCCTTCGACGAAAGCGGGGCGCACGCCCAGTCGGTCAAGGAACTGAACGCCTGGGTGGTCATCCATCCCGACGACAAGGTGGTGATCCGCATCGCCCGCTCCGAAATGGGCCAGGGCACGCTCACCGGCCTCTGCCAGCTCGTGGCCGAGGAACTGGAGTGCGACTGGAACAAGGTCACCTGGGAATATCCGACGCCCGGCGAGAATCTGAAGCGCAACCGCGTGTGGAGGAATTTTTCGACCGGCGGCAGCCGCGGCATTCGCGAAAGCCAGCAATATGTCCGCGAAGGCGGCGCCATCGCGCGCGAGATGCTGATCGCGGCCGCGGCCAAGCAGTGGAATGTGCCGGCTGCGGAATGCAGCGCGGCCAACAGCACCGTCACGCACAAGGGATCGGGCAAGACGCTGACCTACGGCGCCCTCGCCGCCGCGGCCGCCGAACTCGAGCCACCCAAGGAAGTGAAGCTCAAGGACCCCAAGGACTGGAAGATCGCCGGCAAGCCGCTGAAGCGAATCGACACGGTCGACAAGGTCACGGGCAAGCAGATCTACGGCATGGATCACACGATGCCGGGCATGCTCAATGCCACCGTACGCGCCTGCCCGGTGATCGGCGGTAAGCTCAAGGACTTCGACGCCGCCAAGGCCGAGAAGATGCCGGGTGTGAAGAAGATCTTCGCCATCGACGGCAATGCCGTCGTGGTGGTGGCCGACACCTACTGGCAGGCCAAGACGGCGCTCGAGGCCGTCAACACTAACTGGGATATCGGCGAACTCGGCAAGGTCTCGACCGAGACGATCAACGCCATGCTGAAGGAAGGACTCGAGGCCAAGGAAGCCTTCGTCGGCAACAAGGCCGGCGACGCCCAGAAGGCGATCGAGGGTGCGGCCAAGAAGGTCGAGGCCGTCTACAGCTTCCCCTATCAGCACCATGTCACCATGGAGCCGATGAACGCCACGGCGCGCTATACGGCCGACAAGTGCGAGGTCTGGTGCGGCACGCAGAACGGCGAGGCGGCACTGGCCGCGGCGTCGGAAGCGGCCGGCCTGCCGGTTGCCAAGTGCGAAGTCTACAAGCTGATGCTGGGTGGCGGCTTCGGCCGGCGCGGCCGGTCGGACTATGTGCGCCAGGCCGTGCTCGCGGCCAAGGAGATGCCCGGCACGCCGATCAAGTTGATCTGGTCGCGCGAAGAGGACATGACGCACTGCCAGTACCATCCCACGACGATGGCCAAGCTGACGGGTGGTCTCGACGCCCAGGGTAACCTGGTCGGCCTGCAGATCCGCCTCTCGGGCCAGTCGATCCTGGCCTCGCTGCTGCCGCAGAACCTGGTGAACGGCATGGACCCCATCGCCTTTCAGGGCCTCATGGCGTCCGGCGTCGAGGCGGCGTATGGCTACGACATCCCGAATCTCATGATCGACCACGCCATGCGTAACCCGCACATCACGGCGGGCTTCTGGCGCGGCGTGAACGTGAACCAGAACGCCGTCTACATGGAGTGCTTCATCGACGAGCTGGCGGCGGCGGCGGGACAGGATCCGCTCGCCTACCGCCTCAAGTACCTGAAGCCGAAATGGGCGGCGGTGCTGAAGGCCGCCTGCGACAAGGCGGGCTACGGCAAGCCGCTGCCCGAGGGCCGCTTCCACGGCATCTCGCAGGTCATGGGCTATGGCAGCTACGTCGCCGGCGTCGCCGAGGTCTCGGTGAGCCCCGACGGACAGCTCAAGATCCACAAGATCACGGCGGCGACCAATCCCGGCCACGTGGTCAATCCGGCGCAGATCGACCGCCAGGTCGCGGGCTCGTTCGTCTACGGCCTGTCGGCCGCCTTGTACGGCGAGATCACCGTCAAGGACGGCGCGGTCGAGCAGACCAACTTCGACACCTACAACGTGATGCGCATCGACGAGATGCCCGACGTCGAAACGGTGCTCGTGCCGACCAACGACTTCTGGGGCGGCGTCGGCGAGCCGACCATCGCGGTCGCGGCGCCCGCCGTGCTGAACGCCATCGCCAAGGCGACGGGCAAGAGGGTGCGCAACCTGCCGCTGATGAACAACGACCTGAAGAAGGGCGCCTGATGCATCGAGCGCTGCTGCCGGGCCTGGCCAGCATGATCCTGCTGGCGGGTCCGGCAACGGCGGCCGATGCGCCGCCGGGCGCCAGCTCGTGCACCGGCTGTCATGCGCCGACGAAGGTGGCGGATTCGGTGATCCCGCGGATTGCCGGCCGCAAGGCCGGGGACATCGTCACCTTCATGCGCGAGTATCGCAGCGGCGCCTGGCCCTCGAGCGTGATGGGTCGCATCGCCAAGGGATTCGACGACCGGCAGACCGAGGCCATCGCAGCCTGGTTTGCCGCGCAGCCGGAGTAAGGACACAGCGGGCATGGCGACGCGCCGTCATTTCCTGAAGCTCAGCGCCGCGGCCGGCCTCGCACCTGCCGTCCTTTCGGCGCAGGGCAAGGCCAAACTCGTGGTGATCGGCGGCGGCTTCGGCGGCGCCACGGCGGCGCGCACCCTGAAGGCGCTGCAGCCATCGCTCGACGTCACCCTGGTCGAGCCCAATCCCGTCTATACGTCGTGCCCGTTCAGCAATTCGGTGCTCGCGAACCTGCGCGAGATCGACCAGCAGCAGTTCCGTTACGACGGCATCAAGGCTGCGGGCGTTACGGTCGCGGAGACGAGCGCGACCGCAGTCGATGCCGAGGCGAAGACGGTGACCCTGGCCGACGGCAACAGGCTTGGATACGACCGGCTGGTCATGTCCCCCGGCATCGATTTCAACTGGAATGCCATTCCCGGTTACGACGAGGCCGCGGCCGAGAAGATGCCGCACGCCTGGAAGGCGGGGACGCAGACCGTGCTGCTGCGCCGGCAGCTGCAGGCGATGGAGGATGGCGGGCTGGTCGTCCTGTCGGCGCCGGCCAATCCTTTCCGCTGCCCGCCCGGGCCCTACGAGCGCGCCAGCCTGATCGCCTACTGGCTCAAGATCTGGAAACCGAAGTCGAAGCTGCTGCTGCTCGATTCCAAGGACGCGTTCTCCAAGCAGCGCCTGTTCCAGAACGGCTGGGCCGAGCTCTACCCGGGCATGATCGAATGGGTGCCGCTCAGCAAGGGCGGCAGGGTGACGGCGGTCGATTCCGCGACTCTCACCCTCACGACCGAGTTCGGGGCGCACAAGGCGTCCGTGGCCAACGTGATTCCGCCGCAGAAAGCCGGCGCCATCGCCGCGCAGGCCGGCGTTGCCGATCGCACCGGCTGGTGCCCGGTCGAGCCGGTCGCCTTCGAATCGACGCTGCGGCCCAGCATCCATGTATTGGGTGATGCGGCGATCATGGGCGGCATGCCCAAGTCGGCCTTCGCGGCCAATGCCCAGGCCAAGATCTGTGCCGCCGCGATCGTGAAGCTGCTGGCCGGCGACAAGCCGCAGGATCCGATCGTGATCAACACCTGCTACAGCCTCGTCGCGGCCGACTACGGAATCTCGGTCGCCGGCGTCTATCGTCCCGAGAAGGGCCAGCTCACCGACATTCCCGGTGCCGGCGGCACCAGCCCGCTCGAGGCCGTCGGTGGCATGCGAGGCCAGGAGGCGCTCTACGCGTCGAGCTGGTTTCGCACCATCGCCGCCGAGACCTTCGGCTGATGCGATGCGCATTCCGGTCCTCCTCGCTCTCGCGCTCGTCGCCGGTCCCGCGGCGGGCCAGCAGCCCGTTCCTCCCGTCGTGCCGCAGATCGTCGACGATTCGATTCCCCGCTCGCTCACCGGCCGGCCGGGCGATGCGGCGCGCGGCCGGGCGATCGTGGCCAACCGCAGTGTCGGACTTTGCCTGCTCTGCCATTCGGGACCGATCGCCGAGGAACGCTTTCAGGGCGACCTGTCGCCCAGTCTCGCGGGCGCGGGCTCGCGCTGGTCGGAAGGACAGCTGCGCCTGCGCATCGTCGACGGGTCGCGTCTCAATGCCGACACGATCATGCCGGCCTACTATCGCACCGAGGGCCTGCACCGGGTCGCCCGCAACTTCGAGGGCAGGACGATCCTCACCGCCGCCCAGGTCGAGGATGTCGTGGCCTATCTCGTCACGTTGAGGGATTGAATGGATCGACGTCTCTTCCTTGCCGGCACGGCCGCCGTCGTTCTCGTGCCGCTCTCGCCCGCGACGGCGACCCCCGATGCCATGGCCGAGGCCATCCGCAAGATCGTCGGCACGGCCACGCCGACCGAAGGCCGGGTCAAGCTCGACGTGCCGCCGCTGGTCGAGAACGGCAGCACCGTGCCGCTCACCGTGTCGGTCGACAGTCCGATGACCGAAGCCGACCATGTGAAGGCGATCCATGTCTTCAACGAGAAAAACCCGCAGCCCAACATCTTCTCCGCCCGGCTCGGTCCGCGCAGCGGCAAGGCGATCGTCGGGACTCGCATCAAGCTTGGCGACAGCCAGCGGATCGTGGCCATCGTCGAAACCAGCGACGGTGAATTCTGGAGCGCCGGCACCGACGTGATCGTTACCCTGGCCGCCTGCCTCGAGGAATCGCCCTGATGTCGAACATCCTGGTGAACGCCCCGAAGACCGCCAAGCGCGGCGCCGTCATCGAGATCAAGGCGCTGATCATGCACCCGATGGAGACCGGCTTCCGGCCCGGTCCGAACGGCCGCATCATCCCCCGCAACATCATCGAGCGATTCACCGCGACCTGGAACGGCGCCGAAATCTTCGCGATGGACATGTCGCCGGCGATCGCCGCCAATCCATTCGTGTCTTTCTTCGCCGAGGCTAAGGAGAGTGGCACGGTGGTCCTGCGCTGGACCGGCGACGAGGGCTTCGCCGCCGAGCAGCGGGTCGACATCGCCGTCGAATGAC
>JBILYJ010000300.1:0-6375 GCA_044377795.1 Reyranella sp.
GCGCTGGCCCGGCTCACCCGCGGCATTGCCCGCACGGCGCTGGGGGACAAGGTGCTGGCCGCGGAAGATTACGCGGAGGCGCTGAAGCACTATGACGGCGCCGTCGATCCCAGGAATCCCGATTCGCTGAACCTCTA
This sequence comes from Reyranella sp., assembly GCA_044377795.1. GTDB lineage: Bacteria > Pseudomonadota > Alphaproteobacteria > Reyranellales > Reyranellaceae > Reyranella. Next base: position 138 of record JBILYJ010000300.1, read on the forward strand.
CCGCCGCGCCACCTCGCTGCATGCGACGGGCGAGACCGACCGTGCGCTCTCCGACTATGGCGACGCGATCCGGGTCGACCCGGGCAACTCGCTGGCCTATCTCGGTCGCGGCGTCCTGCTGGCGAGCCGCAAGCGCGCCTACAATCGCGCCATCGAGGATTTCGACAAGGTGCTGGTGCTGCAGCCGGACAATGTCGACGCGCTGATCGCCCGCGGCAATGCCTACAGCCAGATCGGCGACAATGGCCGTGCGCTCGCCGACCTCGACCGCGCCATCCAGCTCGCGCCCGACAATGCCCAAGCCTACGTGATACGCGGTCTCGCCAACAACCGGCGCGGCCAGAAGCAGCTGGCAATGCAGGACTACGAGACGGCGCTGAAAATCGACCCCCGCTACCCGCAGGCGCTGGCCAATCGCGCCGCCCTCCTTTCGGAGGAAGGCAGGTACGACCAGGCGATCCGCGATCTCGACGAATCGATCAAGGCTGATTCCGACAATCCCGTCGCCTACTACAATCGCGGCTACGCCCACTTCGCCAGGCACGAGTACGACAAGGCGCTGGCCGACTACGACGCAGCCATCAAACTCGAACCCGCCATGGGTCGGGCCTACAGCAACCGCTGCCTCATCCGCGCCATCACCGGCAAGGATCTGGTTGCGGGCCTGCAGGACTGCGACACGGCACAGAAGCTGATGCCGCTGAACCTCGACGTCCGCGACACGCGCGGCTTCATCTACCTGAAACTGGGCGATCCCCGCCTCGCGGTGAAGGAGTATAACGACGCGCTCGACGTCGATCCCAACCGACCTCTGGCGCTCTACGGTCGCGGCATCGCGCGCAGCATGATCGGCGAGACCCGGGAGGCAGACGCGGACAAGGCCGCGGCCCTGACGCTCGATCCCGAGGTCGCGCAACAATTCGCGCCTTTCGGCCTGAAGTAGCGTCCACCTCGGTTAGCGCAAGTCGATGAGCCGCAAGTGCCCTAGCGGGCGCAGGGCTCGGTAATGGCTCCCGGGACGGGCAGGGCAATCGCATGTGGCCTAGAACGGCCGGAGCAGTTGGCGTTTCCAAGAAAGTGAAAGGTCCCTCACTGCGTTCGGGATGACAATTTTTGTTGGGATTTTCGCAGTGCGCCAATCAAACAAACGCTGTCATCCCAAACGCAGAGAGGGACCTTATCTCTATGCGATTGCCCTGCGGATTCGGTGGGTGCGGCATTCGCTTCATTTGTTTCGTTTATTTTGGTTATTTCGTTTGTGTTCCTTCTCGAGGTCGTCCAGCTTCCACGCGGCGTCTTGGGAGCCGGCGCGGCCGTCCCTTGATACAAAGAGCGCTCTGATGGAGCGCGTCTCGAAGGGTGGGCACGAGCACCGCGTCTGTTGCCGATCCTTCGAGACGCGGTCCGGAGTTTACCCCGAGGTATTCGAGGGGGCCGCTCCTCAGGATGAGGGGGTGCAGGTCGGCTTGAAGTGGAAAGACTCTAGTAACCCGCGGCGCGGTCGACCACTTCCTTGAGCGGCTCGCCGTCGAGGAAGCGCTTGAGGTTTTCGACGAACAGCCGCGCCACGAAGCGGTCGCGCTGCGGGTGCGGACCGCCGATGTGCGGCAGCACGATGATGCCCGGAGCCTTCCAGAACGGGTGCTCCGATGGCAGGGGCTCCTGGCGGAAGACGTCGAGCAGGGCGCCGGCGATCTTCTTCTCCCTCGTGGCGGCCATGAGATCGGCATCGTTGATGATCTGGCCGCGGCCGAAGTTCAGCAGCCAGGCGGATGGCTTCATCCTTTCCAGCCGCTTCGCATCGATGAAGTTCTCGGTCTCCGGCGTCGCCGGCAGCAGCAGCAGCAAGAAGTCGGACTGCGACAGCACCTCGTCGGTCTGCCCGGGCGCGAGCACCTCGGCCACGTTCGGGATGCGCGTCGGCCGCCGCTTCGTGCCGATCACGTGCATGCCCAAGGCGACGGCGATGCGCGCCACTTCCTGGCCGATAGCGCCCAGGCCCAGGATGCCGAGCGTCTTGCCCGTCAGTGGCTGGGCCACCGTATGGACCCACGTGCTCTGCTTCTGATGCTCGGCGACCTGCGCATAGGGCTTCGCGACATGGAACAGCGCGCCGATGATGTTCTCCGGCATAGACTCGGTATGCGTGCCGCGCGCGCAGGTGAGCGCGAGGCCCGACGGCAGATCGGGCAGCGCCAGCCAGTTGTCGACGCCGGCGCTCATCGCCTGCGCCCAGCGTAGCCGGGGCATCGCCGGCAGCAGACCCGCCGGCACTGCGCCCGCCATCATCGCCTCGGTCCGGGCGAGCTGCTCGGCCGACGGCTTCTCCTTGCGCGTCAGCGTGTCGACCGCGACCCGCTCGGCGAGGCCCGCCGCCTGGATCGCGTCGAGATAGGCCGCGGGGGAATCGGTCCAGAGCAGGACGTGGGAGCGGTTCGTCGCGGACATGGACGTTACAACCCCTGTCCGCCGGCCACGGCGATGGTCTGGCCGGTCACCCAGGAAGCCAACGGCGAGGCGAGGAACAGCGCGACGTTTGCGACTTCCTCGGCATGGCCCATGCGACCGAACGGGATCGAGGCCAGCGTGCCGTTGTAGAGAGCAGGATTGTCGGTCTTGCGCTTGTCCCAGACGCCGCCGGGAAACTCGATCGAGCCGGGCGCAATACAGTTCACGCGGATGCGATCCTTCGCATACATCGCCGCCTGGGTGACCGTGTAGTGGATCACCGCGGCCTTGATGGCGCCGTAGGGCGGCTGGCGCGCCGCCGGGTGGAGCGCGGAGATCGAGGAGATGTTGACCACGTTGCCCTGCGACTTCTTCAATTCCGGCAGGGCCTCCTGCGTCGCATGCACGATCGACAGCATGTCGACCGCGAGGCTGCTGGTCCAACCCTTGTCATCGTCGGAGGAGCCGAAGGCCGAAGCGTTGTTGACCAGGAGATCGACTCCCCCCAGCGCCGAGATGGCATCACGCACATAGCCGCGTACCGCGTCGCCCTGCGCGAGGTCGGCGCTGGCGGCATGGGTCTTGTGGCCGTACTTGGCGAGTTCCGCGCGGGTCTCTTCGAGTGTTTTGGAATCGCGTGCGCAGATCGACACGTCGCCGCCGCAAGCCGCGAAGCCCATGGCAATGGCCTTGCCGATTCCCCGGCTGCCACCGCAAACGATCGCCTTCTTGCCCGTGAAATCCAGCTTCATTTCATTATCTCCTGTTGCGGCCGCCACCGTGGCGGCCAGTGCCCTGCAAATCAATCAGGAATGAAATTCACATGGAGATTGATTGCATTAGCCCTCATCATGCGGCGCAGGCGCCGGAACGGGCGCGGCACAGGGAGAACGAACACGGTGCGGATGCTTGGGACGCTTATGGTGTCCGTAGTGCTCCCTTTTATGCCCATTGCCAGCGCGAGGGCTGCCAACGAGCCGGTCACCGGCATCGACGTCCTCGTCCGGAGCAAGGCTGACGGCCGCGTCATCATTGAGACCATCACCGACGGGCGCGGCGCCTTCGTGGTCAGGGAGATGCGACCGGGTCTCTACACCATTGAAGCCGGGGCCAAGCTTCCCCTGGCGCTGCTGAAGCGCAGCGGCGGATGGGGCATCGCGCTGATCCCCGTCTCCGCGAGGGCGGTCCAGCCACAAAAGCATCGTGCCAGGCCAGCGGCCAGGGGCATGCAGGTCGACATCGTCGTGCCTGAAGGGGCGGCGATTTCCTATACGGTGATCATCACGGACTGAGACCGGCAGCAGACATGTTGAACAGCGGAACGACTCCGCTAGACTGCCCCCCAATCAAGAAATCACAGGAGGCTACGCTCAAAATGACCAAAGTCATGATTCCGCGACGACGCGCACTCATTCTCTCCGGCGGCGCGCTCGCCGCGCCGATGATCGCGTCGGGCATCGCCCGCGCGCAGACCGACTGGCCCAACCGGCCGGTGAAGTACATCGTGGTGTTTCCGGCCGGCGGCCCGACCGACACGCTGTCGCGCATCGTCTGCCAGGAACTCTCCGAACTCACGGGCCAGCAGTTCATCATCGAGAACCGCGCCGGCTCCGGCGGCAATATCGGCGCCGACATCATCGCCAAGTCGACTCCGGACGGCTACACGATCGGCCTCTACACGATCGCCGCGCATGCCATCGCGCCCACGCTCTATGCCAAACTTCCATTCGACGCGGGCAAGGACTTCACCGGCATCGCCATGCTGTGGTCGGTGCCCAACATGCTGATGACGCGGCTCGACTTCCCGGCCAACACGATCCCCGAGCTGATCGCGCTGGCGAAGGCCAACCCGGGCAAGTTCACCTTCGCGTCTTCGGGTGCCGGCACCAGCCCGCACCTGACCGGCGAGATGTTCAAGCAGATGGCCGGCGTCAACCTGCTGCACGTGCCCTACAAGGGGAGCGCGCCCGCACATCAGGACATCCTTGCCGGCCAGGTCGACATGATGTTCGACAACATCCCCGGCCCCCTTGGCCTGATGAAGGGCGGCAAGGTGAAGGGCATCGCGGTGACCTCCAAGGAGCGTCATCCCGCAGTGCCCGACAAGCCGACCTTCGGGGAATTCCTGCCCGGCTTCGAGATCACCTCGTGGGGCGGCGTCTGCGCGCCGGCCGGCGTTCCGCCGGCAATGGTCGAGAAGCTTTCGGCGCTGACCAAGCAGGCCCTGCAGAAGCCCAGCGTGAAAGCCGCCTTCGACCAGCAGGGCGCCACCCAGATCTGGATGACGCCGGCCGAAACCGCCGCCTACCGCGCCGCCGAGGAAAAGAAGCTCGCACCGGTGATCAAGGCGTCGGGCGCCAAGGTGGAGTAACTTCCGCCTGTCGCGCTGGCGCGCCGGCTGGCATGGAATTCGCTGCACCGGTGCATGGTGTCGCCGGTTCCAAAGCCGCTCGTTCGATTTGCCAACGTTCGCAAGAGCTATGACGGCACGGTCGATGCCGTCCGCGCGCTCAATCTCGAGGTCGCCCGCAGCGAGTTCCTGACGCTGCTGGGCCCCTCGGGGTCGGGCAAGACGACCACGCTCACCATGCTCGCCGGCTTCGAGCGACCCACCGAGGGCCGCATATTCGTGGACGGCGAGGACGTCACCGACGTGCCGGTCGAGAAGCGCGGCATCGGCATGGTGTTCCAGAACTACGCGCTCTTTCCCAACATGACGGTGGCGGAGAACATCGCGTTCCCGCTGCGCGTCCGCGGCGTGGCGCGCGCCGAGATGACCTCGAAGGTCACGCGGGCGCTGTCGATGGTCCGGCTCGACGGCTTTGGCGATCGCAGGCCGCAGCAGCTTTCCGGCGGCCAGCAGCAGCGCGTCGCCGTCGCCCGGGCCCTCGTCTTCGAGCCCCGCCTGATCCTGCTCGACGAACCGCTGGGCGCGCTCGACCGCCAGCTGCGCGAGCAGATGCAGTACGAGCTGAAGCATCTGCACCAGCGGCTGGACGTCACCATGGTGTATGTCACGCACGACCAGGTCGAGGCGATGACCATGTCGGACCGGGTCGCGGTGTTCAGCACCGGCGCCCTGCGCCAGGTCGCCGAACCGCGCCTGCTCTACGAGGCGCCGGACTCCCTCTTCGTCGCGCGCTTCCTGGGCGAGAGCAACGCGCTTGCGGCCACCGTGCGGCAGCGCGAGAGCGGCCGTTGCGTGGCCACCCTCACGACCGGCGGGACGGTCACGGCGGTGATGCCTGCCGCCGGCGCCCCCGGTTCCGCGGTCCATCTGGTCGTGCGGCCAGAGAAGATCCTGCTGGGCACGGCGGCGCACGCGGCGCCCAACCGGTTTGCCGCGCGCATCGCGGAAGTGACGTTTCTCGGAGACCAGACGCGGCTGCGGCTCGCAGCCTTCGGCGCCGACGATTTCATCGTGAAGCTCGCGAACACGGCCGGCCAGGAGACGTTCGCCCCCGGCACGGAGATCGACATCGGCTGGCAGGCGGAGGATTGCCGTGCCCTCGCAGAGTGACGCGCGGGCGGCATGGCGGCCGCGCCATGGAGTCTACTGGCTCATCATCCTGCCGGCCCTAGCGATGCTGGTTCTTCTCTATCTCGTGCCGCTGGCGGACGTTCTCGTCACCAGCGTCACGGATCCCAAGCCGGGCCTCGACAATTTCCTGCTGCTCTTCACCAGCACGTCGGTCCAGAAGACGCTGCTGACGACGCTGCGCATCGCCGCGCTCACCACCTTCATCGCCCTGCTGCTGGGCTACGTCGTCGCCTACGCGATGCGCGCCGC
>JBILYJ010000301.1:0-6344 GCA_044377795.1 Reyranella sp.
CTGACCCACGTCGCCTACAAGGGCGGCAACCCCGCGCAACTCGACCTGATGGCCGGCAACGTCAACATGATGATAACGCAGCCCAATTCCAAGGAGCTGATCACCACCGGCAAGATGCGTGCCCTGGCCGTCAGCTCGGCCCGGCGCAGCCAGTACTATCCCGAGTTGCCGACCGTCGCCGAGGCAGGTGTGCCCGGCTACGAGTCGGTTGCCTGGTACGGGCTGCTGGGACCCAAGGGCATGCCGCCTGAGCTGGTGAAGAAGATCGCCGATGAGACCGTAAGGGCCTGCGCAACGGAAGGCGCCAAGTCCATCGTCGCAGGACAGGGCGGCGACATGGTCGCCGGCACCCCGGCCGAGTTCGCCGACTTCATCGTGGCCGAGCGCAAGCGCTACGAGGCGATCGTGCGCGAAGCCAACATGACGGTGGAGTAGCTCAGACAGTCACCGGGTTCCGGCGGGCGGCGGCGGAACGGTCGGAGAGATGCCGGCGGGGGCCGGCGACGTCGACATGCCGCCGCTGGAGGCGCCGCCGCTGCCTGGCGATTGCGCGCCGGCGGCTCCCGCCATCACAGAGCAGGCGAATACAGCGATCAGGGCTTTGCCAATCATATGGTCCTTCGGGTGTTCGCAGGTCAACCACCGGAGGACGCGAGCGTTGCATCAGATTGCGACAGGCTAGATCGGCTTGCCTTCGCTCGAGGCCCAGCGAGCCATAAGCGCGTTGCTGGGCTGCGTCTTGTCGACGACCTTGCGCGCAGTTTCGATGCCGGCGACCGGCAGTCCTTTCGGGTCGAGCAAGCCGACTTGCACGAGGACCGACGCCTGATCCCAGTAAATGTGTTCGTGGGCGACCTTGCCATCGACGAAACGGACGATGGCAACCAGCGGGATCTCGACCCTCCGGCCGGTCGGTGCGATGCCCGGCAGCATCCAGTCGACTCCGCTGGTGTGCGTGAAGCTGAACACCATTTCGTCGACGATCTGGTCTGCGCCGATCGTGCGGCTCACCGGGCGGAGCTCCGTGTCAGGGGGATTGTTGCCGATGAAATGGTACTTGTAGAAGCGCTTGAGCTGCTCGTGTCCCACTCCGCCCGTCATGGTCGGGACGTGGTTCACGTACGGTGTCGCGACCATGGTCGCCATCGTCGCATCGACGTCGCGGGTCTCGAACTCGTAGCGGCAATGCTCCTCCCAGAGAGCTTCGAGGTCGTGAGCGGGCATGTCGGCGGTCCTCCTGTCATCGTGAGCGGGGACAGCCTACAGCGTCCGGTCAACCAGCGCTTGCCGGATTAGAGGGTCGCGGCCAGCGCGGCGAGTTGGTCGGTGCAGATGCCCCAACCGACGTGGAAGCCCATCTTCTCGTGGGCCTCGCGATCCTCGGCCGTCCAGTGGCGCACGCGCGCGGTGTAGAGCGTCTTGTCCCCCTGTTTCTCGAAGGTGAGGATCATGGTCATGAACGGCTTCTCGGAGGGCTGCCAGGCCTCGATGAAGGCGTCGGTGGCAACCAGGCGTTCGTTGGGCACCACTTCGAGATAGACACCGCGATTGGGCATGTCCTGACCGTCGGGGCCACGCATCACGAACAGGCTGGAGCCGCCGGGCCGCACGTCGACCTCGACGACCGGCGTCTCGTAGGGCTTGGGCGCGAACCACTGCCTCAGCAGCGCCGGCTCCGTCCAGCAGCGATAGACATTCTCGCGCGGGGCGTCGATCAGGCGGGTAAGGACGAGTTCGCGATCGGGCGCGGGGGTGTTTGCGGGCTTGGCCGTCATTTCGGGCTCCTTGTGAGGTCGTTCTGGCCCAAGGACGAACGTCACGACCGGCTCCCGACACGAACTCGCTGGTTTTTGTCTACGGCGCGCCGTAGGTGCCGGGCGTCACGCCGCCATATTCGTGACTGACCCGGCCGTTCCAGCCGTAGCCGACATAGCCGCCGGCGGCATCGTAGAGGTAGTCGAAGCCCTCCAGGAACATGCGGCCGGTGTTCACGAAGACGGTCGCGTCGCGCACCACCTCGACCCGCTCGGGATGGAGCGGGTTGCCGCGTCGTCCGACCCTGAATTCGTAGAAGGCCGGCTGCGGGCGAAGCCGATCGGGCATGAAGAGCTCGATCCGCGTGCCCTCGGGCGCGCGCCGGCCGCGCACCAGGCGCGTGCCGGCCGGCGGCGAGAGGAACATGTAGTTGATGCCGGTATCCATCAGCATGGTGCCCTGGCCGGAGACGCCATCGACCGAGACGGTCATGGGCGCGCCGTTCCAATCCGGTACGCCCGGAGGATGGACCTTGGCCGTCAGCTTCACGAAGGCCATGTGGCGGGTGAGGGCGGGAGTCATGCCGAGATGCACGCCGGCGCGAGTGACGACATAGCCTGGCCGCACCGAACTCACGGGCCGTCCGGAGGTCAGCGAAACCAGGCTCACAAAGGGATTCTTCGGCGAGGTGTTGCCGGCCGTCGCCTGCGCGGCGCCGCGATCGAAGCCAATGCCCATGTAGCTGACATTGCGCGGCTCGAATTCGGGCCGGCAGTCGCGTGCATGTTCCAGGCAGGTGATCTGGTTGACCCTCAGCACCTGCACGCGCGCCGTGGCGACCGGCGTGTGCTCGTCCTGGCGGATGACGACATCGGTCAACCAGTGCTCGCCGCTGAGGATGCGGCCGCTGCTGTTGTAGACCAGCCGTCCCGGCCCCTGCGAGACGTCGCGTGGTCCAGGGATGAAATGCTCGGCCGAGACGACGATGCCGGTGGACCCGGTATCCATGCCGAATTGGCGTGGCCTTGCGCCGTTCAGGCCGAGCCAGATCGTCGGCACATGATGCAGGGAGACGGGGCCGTTGGCGAAGGGGATCTCGATCGCTTCCTGCCCTTCATAGGCGTGCCAGGGTTCCTGCGCGTGGGCTCCCGGCATAAAGGACAGCAGGAGCGCAAAGGCGACGGCGACGCTCTTCAGGGGGCGGGACATGGTCATTCACTTCAGTCGGGGAGGTCGAAATCCTGGCCCTTGGCCGTGATGCCGGCCTTCGCGAACCAGTCCGGGCCGAGCAGGCCGAGCGGCTTGCCCGTGCACTTGAGGTTGGCGACGGCCTTGCCGTCGCGCTCGACGGAGACGCCGGCTTTCTCGCGCGTCTCCCCCCGCGGTCCCCAATTGCCGATCGCGGAATAGACGACGAAGGCGATGTTGTTCTTCGCCGAGACGCGCAGCCACGTCCCGCCGCCGCCGGCGAGCGGGAAAGTTTCGCCGCTGGCCGCCTGAGGCGGCGGGACCTGGGCTGCCGGCAGGGTGAGGTCGAGCGGCTCACTCGAATCGGGCTTGCCGGTCCGGTATTGCAGGTAACCCTTGTTGGGGGCGGCATCCCTCGAGGCGCAGACCGACACGAGCTTCGTCGGGCTGGTGCGGCACGAAAAAACGATGGTCTCGGTCGGCGTACAGAAGGAGGTTTGCGCGCTCTTGGCCGGTGTCGGGGCAGCAGGCGTAGGCGCCGGCGCCGTCAGCGGCGCAGGCTTGGCGGACGCGATCAGGACGACGGTCTCGCTCTTCTTGCAATCGGGATTGCCCTGACACGAAGCCGCCATGACGCGCGCGGTCTTGTAGGTCAGCGCCAGGCGCTTGCCCTTGAGAGATTTCTCCAGGGTACAGAGATCGAAATCCGCAAGCTCGTCGAAGGTGGCGCCGCGGTCGTCCTTCAGGGTGACGTAGCAGGCCGTGTCGCCATTCTGGAAGGCGGTCGGCGTTCCGAACGCCCGTTTCTTCTCGCCCCCGACCGTGACGGTGTCCTGTGCGGTGGCGGGGAGGGCAGATATCAGGAGGAAAATGACGAAACCTGAAACCAACAAAGAGCGCGACAAGCAGGACTCCGGGGCTGAAGCGGATACCGAAGTCATAACCGAAAGGGGTGGTAATGTCGCGCGAGCGACGCAAAAGACCCGCTCCGGCAGCGCCGGGCGGGCCTTGCGAACTCGACGGTACATCCGCGGCTCAGCCCGTGCAGCATGACCAACGAAGATGGCCGCAAATCGTTGCCTTGCCGGCACGGCCGGAAAATGAATGCAACTATTGCAGCGCACTCGTCGTTGACCCCGCATGACCAACAGCACGACCTTTGAGGAGTTGAGCCCCTACCTCGTTCTTGGACAGGCAGATGATGCCGGCCAGCCCATCGTTGAAGCTGCGCGAGCCCTCCACGATCTGATCGTCACCTTCCCGCCGCAGGGGCACTATTCAGTGCGGACGGTGGAGGATGAATGCGGGCCGGCCATCCATTGCGCGTTCGAGCGCAAGATCGACGCCGATCGCCTGGCGGCGGCCGTCGGCGCTATCGAGATCGCGCGCTACGAGACTTACCGCAGCGAGCGCGCCTTCTATGTCGACGCGAAGGCAAACAGGACCATCCGTCGCGCCCTGGAGCGGCGCCGCAACGCGAACTGACCGACTTCAGAGAATCCCGAACATCCGCGCCACGCGCTGGACGGCTCCCCAGGCGGGGTCGAGCGTGGCGAAGGTGCGCGCCATTTCGTTGGCATCGTTGAGCAGTGCCTTCAGCTTGACGTCGTTCGGCTCGTCCTTCTCCGCTTCCAGGCGCGCCTCTTCGAAGAGAGCGCGCAGTTCCCGCATCTCTTCCGTGTAGTCCGCGTCGATCGCCTTCACCGAATCGGAGAGGGCGGAGGCGAGTGTGGGATCGTTTTTGTTGTCGGTCATGACTCTCTACGCTGCTTTCCTGGTTCGATGGGCATCGATGGCTGCCCACAAGGACGATGCCGTGACCGGCATGTCGATATGCTTCAGGTCGGTGTGCGGATGGATCGCATCGACGATGGCATTGATGACGGAGGGCGGTGCACCGATGGCGCCGGCCTCGCCTGCACCTTTTACGCCGAGCGGATTGGTCGTGCACAGGCTGTTGTGCATGTCGAACTTCACATGCGGCACGACGTCGGCGCGCGGCAGGGCATAGTCCATGAACGAACCGCTCATGAGCTGGCCGGACTCGGGATCGTAGATCGTCCTCTCGGTGAGCGCCTGGCCGACGCCCTGGCCGACGCCGCCATGGACCTGACCCTGCAGCAGCATTGGATTAAGGGCCGTGCCGAAATCGTCCATGATCGAGTAGTTCAGGATCTCGAGCGTGCCGGTGTCGGGATCGACCTCGAGTTCGCAGATATGGCAACCGTTGGGGAAGGTCGCCGCTTGCGGCGTGCGTGTGAAGGCGTCGTCCAGCCCGGGCTTGCCGCCCTCCGGCACGTGCTTGGGATCGCGGGCGGCGCGGGCCACGTCGAACAGGCTCATCGTGCGGTCGGTGCCGACGATGCGGAAGGTCGCGTCGGCATATTCGATGTCGCCGACCGCCGCTTCCATCGCCGAGGCGGCGACCAGCTTGCCCTTCTCGATGATGTTGTCGCTCACGCCCAGCACGGCCGCGCCCGCCACCGGGATCGAACGGCTGCCGCCGGTCATGCCCTCCGGTGTGAAATCGGAATCGCCCTGCACGATGCGGATGCGATCCGAATCGACACCGAGGCGTGCCGACATGATCTGCGTGAAGGCGGTCTCATGGCCCTGGCCGTTGGTCTGGACCCCGACGAAGACCGTGATCGTATCGTCCTCGTTGAACTTGGCGATGGCGCTCTCCGGCGCACCGCCCGAGCACTTCTCGACATAGGTGGCCATGCCGATGCCGCGCCACTTGCCCTTGGCGAGCGAGGCGGCGCGCCGGGCCGGGAAGCCGTTCCAGCCGGCCTTCTCCATGCCTTTCAGCATGACGTTGTCGAAGTCGCCGGAATCGAACGTGTCGCCCAGGGCCGTATTCCAGGGAATCTGGTTTGGCTTCACGAGGTTGCGCTTGCGGATCTCCGCCGGGCCGAGGCCGGTCTCGCGGCCGATATGGTCGACGAAGCGTTCCAGGAGATAGGCGGCCTCGGGCCGGCCGGCGCCGCGATAGGCATCGGTCGGCACGGTGTTGGTCATCACGCCCTTCACGTTCACGTAGATCGCGGGCGTCTGGTAGAGGCCGGCCAGCATACCGCTGCCGGCCATCGTCGGGATGAAGGCGCCGAAATGGCTGAGATAGGCGCCGAGCGCCGCGTGCGTCGTGACCCGGAGGCCCAGGAACTTGCAATCCTTGTCGAGCGCCATCTCGGCCAGCGAGACATGGTCGCGGCCCTGCACGTCCGACAGGAAGGCTTCCTGGCGGTCGGGAATCCACTTCACCGTGCGCTTCAGCTCGCGGCTGGCCCACACGACCAGCGGATACTCCGGATGCACGAAGATCTTCATGCCGAAGCCGCCGCCCACGTCGCCGGTGCGCACGCGCAGCTTGGGCTGGCCGATCTTCAGGATCATGTCGG
>JBILYJ010000302.1:0-6343 GCA_044377795.1 Reyranella sp.
AAGAGTTCGTCGCTCCGGCGTGCAAGTTGCAATACCATAATCACCGCGGAATCGGCCAAAACACAATCAGGAGCGCGAGATGGATACGGTGATGCAATCCGACAAGCTCGAGATGACCGAAGCCGAATGGCAGGCCCGGTGCGACCTCGCGGCACTCTATCGGATCACCGACCTTTTCGGTTGGACCGACACGATCGACACGCACATGACAGTGCGCATCCCGGGCGAGCCCAAGTGCTTCCTGATCAACAATTACGGCGATCTGTTCGAAGAGATCACCGCCTCGAGCCTCGTTAAGATGGACATCGACGGCAACGTCTACGCCAAGGATGGCAAGTTCAACGCCGCCGGCTTCACCATCCATTCGGGCGTCTACAAGGCGCGGCCGGATGCAAACTGCGTGATGCATACGCACACCCGCGCCGGCACCGGCGTCTCGGTCCTGAAGAAGGGCATTCGCCCGATCAGCCAGGATGCGCTCTCGGTCTATGACGACCTCGTCTATCACGAGTACGGCATGCCGACGTCGCAGGAAGAGTGCGATGCGCTGGGCGTGTCCTGCCAGAGCGGCAACTCGGTGGTGCTGCGCAACCACGGCCTGCTGACCGTCGGCTCCACGATCCCGGGCGCCCTGCGGCGCATGTACATGCTCGAGCGTGCCTGCGAGGTCGAGGTCATCGCCCGCAGCCTCGACGAGGAGGCCGCGCCGATCGAGGAAGACGTGATCCGCCAGTACGGCGAGCGCGCCAGGCAGCAGCGCGCCAATCCGGAATACGGCATGACCTACTGGAAGGCCGCCCTGCGCCAGATCGAGGGCAAGGGCACCGACTGGCGGCAGTAGTCCTGCCCGACCGACGGTCGGGTCTGCACACGAAAAGAGCGCGCCGCGAGGCGCGCTCTTCTGATTCAGGAAGAGGGTGCTACTTCGCCGGTGCCGAGAGTTTTGCGATCTCGCCCCAGCGGCGAAGCTCGCTGGCGAGGTAGGCGCTCAGATCGGCGGGGCCGCCCCGTCGGTCCTCGATTCCCTGCACGCGGAAGGACTCCTTGACCTTCGGGCTGTCCATCGCCTTGTCGACGGCTCGGTGGAGCTTATCGACGATCGGCTGGGGCGTTCCCTTCGGCGCCATCATGTAGAACGACACGTCGGCCACGATGTCGGGATAGCCGAGTTCCTTGAAGGTCGGGATGTCGGGAAGCGCCGCCGCGCGCTTCTCGCCGGTGACGGCGAGCAGACGGGCCTGCTTGGCGTTATGGACAGGCACGCCCGACGCGACGGGGGTGAACCAGACCTGGATGCGGTTGGTGAGAAGGTCGTTCAGCGCATCGGTGGTGCTCTTGTAGGGCACCATCACCATGTCGATCTTCGCCGCGCGATTGAGCATCTCGCCCAGGAACTGCGGCACGCCGCCGGCGAAGCCCGAGAAGTTGATCTTGCCGGGCTGCTGCCGGGCGAGCTCGACCAGTTCGGCGACGGTCTTCGCCGGCAGCTCGTTGGGCACGAACATCGAATAGTAGACGCCGCCCGTGAAGCTCACCGGCGTCAGGTCATTCAGCAGGTTGACCGTGTTGTTGCCGGTGGCCTGGTTGATGATGTTGCTCAGCGAGGCGATCACCACCGTATGGCCGTCGGGCCGCGCCTTCGCCGTGTAGTCGGCGCCGATGTTGCCCGTGGCGCCGGGGCGATTTTCGACGATGACGCTCTGGCCCAAGGTGGCTGTCATGTCCTGGGCAAGCAGGCGGGCGATGATGTCGTTGGTGGTGCCCGGCCCGAACGGCGCGACGATGACGACAGGCTTGCCGGGCTGAAGATCCTGCGCGCGCGCCGGGACGGAAGCGGCCGCAACACTCGCCATTGCCGACGCGACGGCCGCCCGCCGGGACAGTTTCATGTGCCGCATTGAGTTTCCTCCCACTGATTTCTTCTTCTCAGCAGGAATTAACGGCCCCGCCTCGCGGGCCGTCAACTCGGCCGGCTATCTGCCCTTCCAATCCGGCTTCGGCTTCTTGCCGACGAAGGCGTCGATGCCGGCCTGTGGATCCTCGCGCTGCAGGGCGCCAGCCATGAAGTCGGTCGCGTAGGCGTAGGCCTGCTCGACGGTCATCTCCATGTGCTTTCGGAACATCGCCTTGCCCGAGGCGATCTGCTGCGGCGGCTGGGCGGCGATGTGGTCGGCCAGCGCCTTGGTCTCGCGGTCGAGGTCGGCCGCCGGCACGACGCGGCTGACCAGCCCGTCGCGCAGCGCCGTGGCGGCGTCGACGAACTGGCCGGTGAACAGCATGTCGAGCGCGCGCTTCGGGCCGATGGTCCGTCCGACCGCCACCGAGGGCGTGCCGCAGAACAGGCCGTTGTTTATGCCGGAGGTCGCGAAGGTGGCACTGCTCGAAGCGACCGCGAGGTCGCAGGCGGCGACGAGCTGGCAGCCGGCGGCGGTCGCGACCGCCTTGACCTTGGCGATCACCGGCTGGGGCAGGCGGCCGATCGACATCATCATCGCCGAGCAGCGTTTCATCAGGTCGTGATGGACGGCATAGTTGCGGGTCGAGGCGACCTCGCGCAGATCGTGGCCGGTCGAGAAGGCGCGGTCGCCCTGTGCCTCTATCACGACGCAGCGGATGTCCCTGTCCTTGGCCAGCCTGTCGAGTTCCGCCTGCAGCGCGTCTATAAGGTCGCCGGAGAGGGCGTTCATGGCGTGCGGACGGTTGAGCGTGAGGAAGGCGACGCGGCCCTCGTCGCGGCGCAGCAGGACGGGTTCGTTGGAGGCGGCGGTCATGGCGGCAGTCTATGGGAAGAGGGCAGGTGCGTCATGCCGGTGATGTCGCCAGCCGAGTTGATGGCTTTCCTCGGCGAGCATTTCCCGCAGGCCGCCCATCTCGGGCTTGCCATCGAGCATCTCGACGACCGGACCATCCGCCTGCGCCTGCCGACGCACGAGCGGCATCTGCGGCCGGGCGGTACGATCTCGGGCCCGACCCTCATGTGGCTGGTCGACTGCGGATTCTACCTGCTGATCCTGGGGCAGCTCGGGCCGGTGGCCCTGGCGGTGACGACCAACCTCAACATCAACTTCATGCGCAAGCCCGAGCCGGCCGACCTGATCGGGGAGGGGCGATTGCTGAAGCTCGGCAAGACCCTGGCGGTCGGGGACTTCACGATCTGGAGCGATGGGAAGCCCGAGCCCGTGGCGCACGCCACCGTGACATATGCCATACCGCCCAAGGTTTAAACGGGAGGTAATATAATACCTCAAATGTAAGTCATTGATTCTATTTGGCTTATTTGGACGATTTGACAATCCTTGCGTCTCTCTCCATAAGCGCGCGCTCATTGGAAGAAAGACCCATGCACGCCCTCACGCACTCCACTCCCAGCATCAAGACCGCCGACGTCAAGAAGAAGTGGTTTCTGATCGACGCTGACGGCCTCGTTCTCGGCCGGCTCGCCTCGATCATCGCCATGCGCCTGCGCGGCAAGCACAAACCGATGTTCACGCCGCACATCGATTGCGGTGACAACATCGTCGTGATCAACGCCGAGAAGGTGCGCCTCACCGGCCGCAAGGCCGAGCGCGAAGTCTTCTACTGGCACACCGGTCACCCCGGCGGGATCAAGGGCGAGACCCTGGGCAAGCGCCTCGAAGGCCGCTTCCCGGAGCGCGTCCTGGTCAAGGCCGTCGAGCGCATGATCACTCGCGGCCCGCTCGGCCGGGCGCAGATGAAGAACCTGCGCGTCTACGCCGGACCGAACCACGAGCAGGAGGCCCAGCAGCCCGAGAAGCTCGACATCGCTGCTATGAACCCCAAGAACTCGAGGATCGGCTAACATGGCTACCGAACTTTCGTCGTTTGCCGAACTGAAGAAGGCTCCGACCGCCGGCGCGCAGATTGCCGGTGCTCCCCGCGAGAAGGAAATCGACGCGCAGGGCCGTGCCTACGCCACCGGTCGCCGCAAGAACGCGGTCGCCCGCGTCTGGGTCAAGCCCGGTACCGGCAAGATCACCATCAACGGTCGCGACCAGACGATCTACTTCGCGCGTCCGACGCAGCGCATGATGATCCAGCAGCCGTTCGACGTGACCCAGCGTAACGGCCAGTTCGACGTCGTCGCCACGGTTTCCGGCGGCGGCCTGTCGGGCCAGGCGGGCGCCGTGCGTCACGGCATCTCGCAGGCGCTCACCAAGTTCGAGCCCGGCCTGCGCGGCAGCGTCAAGGCCGCCGGCTTCCTTACCCGCGACAGCCGCGTGGTCGAGCGCAAGAAGTACGGCCGCGCCGGCGCGCGTCGCCGCTTCCAGTTCTCGAAGCGCTAAACCCGCGTTTCCGATATCCTCGAAGGGCGCCTCAGGGCGCCCTTCGTTTTTCTGGAGTAGCGATTCGATGTCCGGTCTCATCGTGCCCTTCAACGGCTTCGTGCCCCAGGTCCACAGCACGGCCTTCGTGGCGCCCAACGCGACGCTGATCGGCGAAGTCGAAATCGCCGCGAACTGCAGCATCTGGTTCGGTGCCGTGCTGCGCGGCGACGGGCCGGGCATCAAGATCGGCGAGAACTCCAACATCCAGGACGGCACGGTGATCCACATCGCCGCGCGCGGCGTCGGCACGGTCGTGGGCCGCAACGTCACGGTCGGTCACCTGGCTCTGTTGCACGCCTGCGAAGTGCAGGACGACGCCTTCATCGGCATGCATTCCACCGTGCTCGACGAGGCGGTGGTCGAGACCGGCGCGATGGTCGCGGCGGGGGCGGTGGTGACGCCGCGCAAGATCGTGCGCAAGGGAGAGTTGTGGGCCGGCAATCCCGCGGTGAAGATGCGCGACATCAACGAGAAGGATATCGAGTCCTTCCGGCGCTCGGCCGCCGCCTATGTGCGGCTCGGGCAGCGATACATGGAAGATCGTCCGAAAGCGGCGGAGTAGGGCGCGGCACGGGCGCACCCCCGGCAACTCGACGTGCCGCACGGCGTTTTCGACGAGGGCGACTATGGGGCCGGGATTGCGACGATGGAGGCCCTGCTGACCGGCAAGAGGATGGATGTTCCGGCGCCGGAGCGGGGCGGCTAGGCCCCCGACCGCACCTTCACGTAGCTGCCGGGAGCGTCCTCGATCGCGGGGAGCCCCGCGGTGCCGGGGACACGGGCCGGAACCTTCGGGCCCGACAGCGCAGACAGCCATTTGTCCCAGTCGTGCCACCACGAGCCGGGAAACTCCTTGGCGCCGGCCTGCCACTCGGCGAGCGTCGGCGGGTTCTTGTCGGTCTCGCTCAGCCAGTGCTGATACTTCTTGTTGCGCGGCGGATTGACGACGCCGGCGATGTGGCCGGAGCCCGCGAGCATGAAGCGCACCGGCCCGCTGAACAGCTGGGTCGCCTTGTAGACCGAACGAACCGGCGCGATGTGGTCTTCCTTGCCGGCCTGGATGTAGACCGGAATCCGGATGTTGCGCAGGTCGATCGGCACGTTGTCGAGAACGATGCCGCCCGGCTGGCTGAGCAGGTTCTTCTGGTACATGTTGCGCAGGTAATAGCTGTGCATGGCGGCCGGCATGCGTGTGGCGTCGGCGTTCCAGAACAGGAGATCGAAGGGGAAGGGGTCCTTGCCCATCAGGTAGTTGTTCACGACGAACGACCAGATGAGATCGTTGGCGCGCAGCATGTTGAAGGTCGTGGCCATCTCGCTGCCTTCGAGATAGCCCTTCTTGCTCATCATCTCCTCGACGCTGGCGAGCTGGTCCTCGTCGATGAAGACGCCGAGTTCGCCGGGCTCGCTGAAGTCGACCTGCGCGGTGAAGAAGGTACAGGCCACGATGCGGTCGTCGTTGCGGGCAGCCATGTAGGCCAGCGTCGCGGCCATCAGCGTGCCGCCGATGCAATAGCCGATCGCCGAGGCCTTGCGCTGCCCCGTGGCCTTCTCGATGGCGTCGAGCGCCGCGAGCGGACCCTGGTTCATGTAATCCTCGAACACCATCTTCGAGAGACGCTCGTCGGGATTGACCCAGGAAACCACGAACACCGTGTAGCCCTGCTCGGTCGCCCACTTGATGAACGAGTTCTCGGGCTTGAGGTCGAGGATGTAGAACTTGTTGATCCACGGCGGCACGATCAGCAGCGGGACCTCGTAGACCTCTTCGGTCGCCGGCGCGTACTGGATGAGCTGCATGATGTCGTTCTGGTAGACGACCTTGCCGGGCGTGGTGGCGACGTTTCCGCCGACCTTGAAGGCATCCATGTCGGTCTGGCGGATGAGGAGGTTGCCTTTGCCACGCTCCAGGTCCCCCAGGAGGTTCTGAAGGCCCTTCAGCAGGTTCTCGCCCTTGGACTCGACAGTGGCTTTCACCACCTGCGGGTTGGTCATGG
>JBILYJ010000303.1:0-6332 GCA_044377795.1 Reyranella sp.
TGAATCGATTCAATTCATTACCGGCCAGCCTCTCAGGATGAGGTAAGTGCTTGAATCGATTCAATTCATTTCCGGCCAGCCTCTGAGGAGCACGCCGTAGGCGTGCGTCTCGAAGGATGTGCAAAGGACGTGGTGCTCGTGCCCACCCTTCGAGACGCTCACTGCGTTCGCTCCTCAGGGTGAGGGCATTGTTGGAAAGTCTGTTCTGATTCGAGTGAAGCCAGAAGCACTCTAACGCTCCAGTTCGAACAGCATCAGAATATTGCGCTGAAGCGGATTGAAGTTGTCGTCCGATATCAGCCAGAGCAGGGTCTCGCCCCTGGCGCCGCGCGTTGCCGCCAGCCCTTCGAGATTGTCGACCGCATAGGGTGAGGCGAGGCGCGCCAGTTCCTCGGGCCTCACGGTCGCCCCGGGCTTGAGTTCAGCCGCGTCGAACCGCATCACCCGGACCCGCACCCCGCGCACCATGTCGAAGGCCCGCTCCAGGGTGGCGAAGGAGCCGTCCGGCAGCACCGCCAGCGCGGTCGGCCTGTAGTCCGGAATGGTCGCGTAGCTGAATGAGTTCCATGTGTAACGGTCGCTGCCGTCGGGCTTGCCGATCCAGCCCACCACCGTCTCCGGCTGTTGGGTGTATTCCTCGCTGATGGCGATCACCGTGCCGTCGGCCAGGGCAGCCAACGCCTCGATCCCGCCGTTGGCGGGCTGGCGGCCGATGTCGGCGGGCCCCTCGACGGGAAGCGGCGTCGCGGTGAGCGATGGATAGCGCCACAGCCGGTGCCGACGCTCGAAGGCGACCAGCCACGATCCGTCGGGCAGGCGCGCGAACGCCTCTGCATCGGCTTCCGGCTTGCTCTCGATCGGCTTGCCGTCGAGGCCGCGCAACTGGCCCATCCGTGCATCGCCCAGGCCCACCAGAGTGCCGTTGGCGTCGAAGCGGGGCGTGGTGACGAGCCAGGCGCCCTCGTCGGAGATCAAGGTGAGGGTGCGGTTGTCCGGCGTGACGTGGAGATCCGAAAGGCCGCCGAAATTGCGCAGGTTGGCCCACATCTCGAGGCCGCCCCGCCAGACCAGTCGGCCGACCCGCGTCGCCGTCGGTTCGTCGATCTTGAGCGTGAGAGGCGAGCTCTCGATCGTGACGGGCTGCTCCTGCGCCACGGCCGGCGGCGGCGAGACACCGGTACAGGCCGCGACGAGCAGGCAGAGCGTGAGAAGAAGGCGGTTCGCCACCTGAGGCAGGCGCGCGATCAGGCCGCGCGCTTGCCGGACTTGGCGCCTTTGCCAGGCTGCTTGCCCGAGCCTCGGGCAGCGCGGAGGTCCTTCTTCTCGTCGTCGTCGAACAGGGAGGCGAGCTGCTCCATCATCGTGCCGCCGAGCTGGTCGGCGTCGACGATGGTGACGGCACGGCGATAGTAGCGCGTGACGTCATGGCCGATGCCGATGGCGACCAGTTCGACCGGCGAGCGCGTCTCGATCCAGTCGATGACGTCGCGCAGGTGCCGCTCCAGATAGTTGCCGGGATTGACCGACAGGGTCGAGTCGTCGACCGGCGCGCCGTCCGAGATCACCATCATGATCTTGCGCTCTTCGGGACGCGGCAGCAGTCGGCTGTGCGCCCACAGCAGCGCCTCGCCGTCGATGTTCTCCTTGAGGATGCCCTCGCGCAGCATCAGGCCCAGGTTCTTGCGGGCGCGACGCCACGGCGCATCGGCCGGCTTGTAGATGATGTGGCGCAGGTCGTTGAGGCGGCCCGGGTTGGCCGGCTTGCCGGCGGCGAGCCACTGCTCGCGGCTCTGGCCGCCCTTCCAGGCGCGCGTCGTGAAGCCCAGGATCTCGACCTTCACGCCGCAGCGCTCGAGCGTGCGGGCCAGGATGTCGGCGCTCATCGCCGCGACCGTGATCGGGCGGCCGCGCATCGAGCCGGAATTGTCGATCAGCAGCGATACGACGGTGTCGCGGAAGTTGGTGTCGCGCTCGGTCTTGAACGACAAAGCGTGCATCGGATTGGTGACGACGCGGGTGAGGCGCGCGGCGTCGAGGATGCCCTCGTCGAGATCGAATTCCCAGGCGCGGTTCTGCTGCGCCATCAGGCGGCGCTGCAGGCGGTTGGCGAGCTTGCCGATGACGCCCTGCAGATGCGCGAGCTGCTGGTCGAGATGGTTGCGCAGGCGGCCCAGTTCCTCGGCGTCGCACAGCGCGTGGGCCTCGACGATCTCGTCGAACTTGTTGGAATAGGCGTGATACTGCTGGCCGGCCGGCTCGTTGCTGAGCGCACCCGGCGGCAGCCACGGACGCTCGGCGCGGCCCGGCTCCTCCTCGTCGCCCGAGCCCATCTGCATCTCGGTCTGGGCCTGGTCGGCGGCGGTCTCGGAGGCGTCGTCCTGCTCGGACGCGTCCTCGCTCTCCTCGCCCTGGGCGCCGTAGCCCTGGGTCTCGCTCGAATCGCTCTGGTCGTCGCCGGTCTCGTTCGACTGACCGTCGGCGTTCTCCTGGTCCTGCGAGTCCTCGTTGTCGTCGTCCTGCAGCTCGGCCGTCTCGTCACCCAGCTTGAGGTCGCGGATGAGCTGGCGGGCGGCGCGGGCGAAGGCTTCCTGGTTGGTGAGCGAATCGCGCAGTTTCTGGAAGTCGCGCCCGGCGGCGCTTTCCACGTCGGCGCGCCACATGTCGACCATCGCCTTGGCCGAGTCCGGCGGCGCGGCGCCAAGCAGCTGCTCGCGGGCGATCAGGCCGATCACGTCGGCGATCGGGGCGTCTTCCTTGGTCTTGATGCGGGCATGGCCGCGCTGGTCGGAGCGCTGGCGCCACAGGGCGGAGAGGTTGTCGGCGACACCGACCATCTTGCGGGCACCCAGTGCCTCGACGCGGACCTGCTCGACCGCCTCGAAGATCGCGCGCGCCGCCTCGCCGCGGGGGACGCGGCGCAGGTGGGTCTTGCGGTCGTGATGGCGCAGCTTCAGCGCCATCGAATCGGCCTCGCCGCGGACGCGGCTCACATCCTCGACCGGCAGATCGCGCGCCGGCACGGTGATGCGGGCTTCCTGGCCCAGCAGTGAACCGCCATCCGGGACGAAGGCTACGTTTACTTCCTTGCGCGACACCGCCCGCATGGTGGTGGCGGTGACGCGGCGAAACTCCTCGAGGGGAGTGGAGTCCTTGGCGGCCATGCGGCCCTCTTTACTTAATCTTAGTGCAGCTTGCCGCCCTTGCCGCTGGACGCCGGCAATTCCTTGCCGAAGCAGCGCTGGTAGTACTCGGCGAGCGTGCTGCGCTCGACCTCGTCGCACTTGTTCAGGAAGGTGAGACGGAAGGCAAAGCCCACGTCGCCTCCGAAGATGCGTGCATTCTCGGCCCAGGTGATCACCGTACGCGGCGACATGACGGTCGAGATGTCGCCGGCGATGAACCCGGCGCGCGTCAGCTCGGCCAGGGCCACCATGGCGGCGATGGTCTTGCGGCCTTCGTCGCTGTTGTAGTGCGGCGTCTTGGCGGCGACGATGTTCACTTCCTGCTCGTGCGGCAGGTAGTTCAGCGTCGTCACGATCGACCAGCGGTCCATCTGACCCTGGTTGATCTGCTGCGTGCCGTGATAGAGGCCCGTCGTGTCGCCGAGGCCGACCGTGTTGGCGGTCGAGAACAGGCGGAACGCCGGATGCGGATGGATGACCTTGTTCTGGTCGAGCAGCGTGAGCTTGCCGTCGACCTCGAGCACGCGCTGGATCACGAACATCACGTCGGCGCGGCCGGCGTCATACTCGTCGAACACCAGCGCCGTCGGGTTCTGCAACGCCCACGGCAGGATGCCTTCACGGAACTCGGTGACCTGCTTGCCGTCGCGCAGGACGATCGCATCCTTGCCGATCAGGTCGATGCGCGAGATGTGGCTGTCGAGGTTGACGCGCAGGCAGGGCCAGTTGAGACGCGACGCGACCTGCTCGATGTGCGTCGACTTGCCGGTGCCGTGATAGCCCTGGACCATGACACGGCGGTTGTGGGCGAAGCCGGCGAGGATCGCCAGCGTGGTGTCGTGATCGAACAGGTAGGCATCGTCGACCTGCGGGACATGCTCGGTCGGCGTGCTGAACGCCGGCACTTCCATGTCGGTATCGATGCCGAAAACCTGACGCGCAGAAACCTTGATATCCGGCATGCCCGAAACATTCTGACGCGCCGCGGTCGTCGTAGAGGCCATCACACGAATTCCTACAAAACAATGCCCGCCAATTGCGGGCGTTTTGATAGTCGCAGGCAGGATTGTGCACTGCAAGCGGCCAAATGCACGGACAGCCCCAAGCAGGGCTAATCATTCGGCCGGGAGGTGCTCCGAAGCCCGCAGAGTGGAATACGCGGCGTTGATTTCCTTAAGTTTCTCCTCGGCCTCGCGCGCCCCGCCGTTTGCGTCGGGGTGATGCAGCTTCACCAGCTCCTTGTACCGGGATCTCACGACTTTCCGGGTAAGGGGCCATGAAAGTTCGAGGACATCGAGGGCATTGCGCTCCGCCGGGGTCAGCTGTTCGCTGCCGTCGTACTTGGGCGGCGGCTTCTCCCCGAGGCCGGCATCGTCGGCCAGGCCGAACGGATCCTTGATATGGGCGTAGGGATTGCCGTTGCGGCGGGCGCCGAGCGGCCAGACCGGGCGGCGCCAGGTCGTATCGGCGCGGATGTGAGCCTCGATCTCGTCGGAGTCCAGGCCGGCGAAATAGTCCCACTTCTTGTTGTAGTCGCGGACGTGCTCGAGGCAGAACCAGCGATACTCGTCGAGCTTGTCGCGCGCGCGCGGCGCACGATATTCCCCCTGCAGGCGACAGCCTGGGGTCTCGCAGACGCGCTGGTGCGGCTTCGCACCATCCAGTGCCGCCAGTGGGTTCGCTCTCCGTCGGGCCATCGGGCTAATATGTGTTCAACGACTAGAACCGGCAAGATGAGGCAAGATGGTCATGGGCAAGGTGGCGACGGCGATTGACAGCAAGCTTCGGGCGGCCTTCGAACCGCTGCGTCTGGCCATCGAAGACGAATCCTCGAAGCATCACGGCCATGCCGGTTGGCGCGAAGGGGGCGAGACGCATTTCCGGGTGGAAATCGTGTCGCAGGCCTTCGAAGGAAAGACCCGCGTCGCCCGCCAGCGCCTGGTCTATGCCGTCCTCAAGGACGAACTCGACGCCGGCCTTCACGCGCTGGCGATGGAGACCCTGACGCCGGCGGAAGACGGAAAGCGCTCATAGCGAGGAAAGAGAAGGATCCCTCGCTTAGCTCGGGATGACACGGATAGTTGGATTGGCGCAGTGCGCCTTTCCCAAAAGCGGTGTCATCCCGAGCGTAGCGAGGGATCCTTCAGCGGATGCCGTTAGCGCTGGGCCGGTGCAAAAGCAAGGATCCTTCGCTTCGCTCAGGATGACACCTGTCCTGGAACAATCCTCTCGTGTCATCCCGAGCGCAGCGAGGGATCCTTGCTCGGACTTGCGCCCAGAGAGGGCCTATGAGAGGCGGCACGGACCGGATAAACTGGCCCCATGCTTCTCCTGATCGATAACTACGACAGCTTTACCTACAACCTCGTCCACTTCCTGGGCGATCTCGGCGCGCGCTGTGTCGTGCATCGCAACGACCAGATCACGGTCGACGAGGCGCTGGCGCTGAAGCCGGCCGGGATCGTGCTCTCGCCCGGCCCCTGCACGCCCAACGAGGCCGGCATCTGCATGGACCTGATCCGCGCCGCGGCGAAGGAACAGGTGCCTCTGTTCGGCGTCTGCCTCGGCCACCAGGCCATCGGCCAGGTGTTCGGCGGCCATGTCGTGCGCGCCCCCGAGCCGATGCACGGCAAGCTTTCGGGCGTCGCCCACAGGAACCAGAGCGTGTTCGAGGACGTGCCCTCGCCGTTTCAGGCGACGCGCTACCACTCGCTGATCGTCGACCGGAAGGATTTCCCCAAGGACCTCGAGGTCACTGCCGAGACCGGCGACATCATCATGGGCCTGCGCCACAGGACCCTGCCGATCCACGGCGTACAGTTCCACCCCGAGAGCATCGCCTCGGAGCACGGCCACAAGATCCTCGAGAACGTCCTCAAGATCGCGGGCGATCATCCGAGCCAGCAGAACAAGAAAAAGGCGGCCTGATCCGCCCGAAGGAAACGTCATGATCGATCGCCGCACGCTTCTTGTCTCGCTTGCGGCGGCCGCCGCGTCCTCTCAGGCCGTCGCGCAGACGTGGCCGGCCAAGCCGATCCGCATCATCGTGCCGTTTCCGGCGGGCCAGGCGACCGATATCCTGGCGCGCATGATGGCCGACCAGCTCACCAGGGCGCTCGGCCAGCAGGTGATCGCGGAGAATCGGCCCGG
>JBILYJ010000424.1:0-4865 GCA_044377795.1 Reyranella sp.
CCCAGTGGCGGATGCGCACGCCGATGGCTGCGATCTTGTCTTCGCGCGGACTGCCGTCGGGCAGCGGCGGCTTGTCCGGCCGCACGACCCAGACGCCGACGCGGCCGTCGCGCCGCTCCGCCTTGACGTTGAAGCGGCCAAGCGTGCGGATCGTCCATTCCTCTAGGTCGGATACATAGCGGCGCACGTCCTGGCGGCGCGCCCTGAGATCGAGCATCACATAGGCCACCCGCTGGCCGGGGCCGTGATAGGTGTACTGGCCGCCGCGCCCTGCAACGTGGACGGGAAAGCGGGCCGGCTGCAGCAGGTCCTGGGTCCGCGCGCTGGTGCCGGCGGTGTAAAGAGGCGGATGCTCCAGCAGCCAGACCATTTCGCCCGCCCGTCCGGCGCGGATGTCGGCGACTCGCGCCTCCATCGTGGCCAGGGCCTCGTCATAAGGGACGGCGCTATCGGAGATGCGCCATTCGAGCCTGTTCATTGGGGCAAAATCGGCACTTCCCGGCCTTCGTGCAAGCCCGCCTTGCCACTGGGGGGGCGATTTGGTATCCCCCGCGCCATCGAACCGGCGCGGCCATGGCGGAATTGGTAGACGCGCTAGCTTGAGGTGCTAGTGCCGCGAGGCGTGGAAGTTCGAGTCTTCTTGGCCGCACCATCGCCGGTTCGAACGAAAAGGTAGAGGTCGCCGTCTGTTGGCAGATGCCAACGGGCGGCCCTTTTTGTTTGCAGGCGGGAGAGTGCTTTGGCCGACGATCTCAGCGAAAGCGCCCTCCGTTACCATCGCCTGCCCCGACCCGGGAAGATCGAGGTCGTTCCGACCAAGCCGCTGGCGACCCAGCGCGACCTCTCACTCGCCTATTCGCCCGGCGTGGCCGCGGCCTGCAACGAGATCGTGCGCGATCCGGCGATGGCTGCGGAACTCACCTCCCGTGCCAATCTGGTCGCCGTCGTGACCAACGGCACCGCGGTGCTGGGGCTGGGGGCGATCGGGCCGCTGGCGGCCAAGCCGGTGATGGAGGGCAAGGGCGTCCTCTTCAAGAAGTTCGCCGGTATCGACGTCTTCGACCTCGAACTGGCCGAGCTCGATCAGGACAAGCTCGTGGATATCGTTGCGGCCCTCGAGCCGACCTTCGGCGGCATCAATCTCGAGGACATCAAGGCGCCGGAGTGCTTCTACGTCGAGCAGAAGCTGCGCGAGCGCATGAAGATCCCGGTGTTCCACGACGACCAGCACGGCACCGCCATCATCGTGGGCGCCGCACTGTTCAACGCCCTGTCGCTGGTCGGCAAGGACATCGCCAAGGTGAAGCTCGTCGTGTCCGGCGCGGGTGCGGCGGCCCTGTCGTGTCTCGGCGTGCTGGAGAAGCTCGGCCTGCCGCGCGAGAACATGTGGGTCACGGACATTGCCGGCGTGGTCTGGAAGGGCCGCAACGAGCTGATGGATCCGTGGAAGGAACGCTATGCCCGTGACACGCAGGCCCGCACCCTGGGCGAGGTGATCGGCGGCGCCGACGTGTTCCTGGGCCTCTCGGCCGCCGGCGTGCTGAAGCCCGAGATGGTGGCCCGGATGGCCGCCCGGCCGCTCATCTTCGCATTGGCCAATCCCAATCCCGAGATCACACCTGAAGACGTCGCGGGCGTTCGCGACGACGCCATCATGGCGACCGGGCGCAGCGACTATCCCAACCAGGTCAACAACGTCCTCTGCTTCCCCTACATCTTCCGCGGCGCGCTGGACGTGGGGGCCACGACCGTCAACGACGAGATGAAGATCGCCTGTGTGCGGGCACTCGCGGCGCTGGCGCGGAAGGAACCGTCCGACGTCGTGGCGCGCGCTTTCGGCGAGCAGGCCGGCGGCTTCGGTCCCAGCCAGATCATCCCCAAGCCGTTCGATCCGCGGCTGATCGTCGAGCTGGCGCCGGCCGTCGCGAAGGCCGCCATGGACAGCGGCGTCGCCACGCGACCGATCGCGGATTTCGACGCCTATCGGCAGCAGCTCAGCCAGTTCGTCTTCAAGTCCGGTCTGGTCATGCGGCCGGTCTTTGCGCAGGCGCGCTCCGATCCCAAGCGGGTGATCTTCAGCGCCGGCGAGGACGATCGCGTCCTGCGCGCCGCGCAGATCATCCTCGACGAGGGGATCGCCAAGCCGATCCTGATCGGCCGGCCGGAAGTCGTGCGCCGGCGCGCCGAGCGGCTCGGCCTGCGCTTCCAGCCGGGCCTCGAGGTCGAGCTGGTCGATCCGTCCAGCGACCCGCGCTACGACAAGTACTGGGGCGCCTATCATGAGCTGATGGAGCGGCGCGGCGTCACCGAGCCGACGGCGCGCAACCTGGTGCGTTCCAGCCCGACGCTGATCGCGGCGCTGGCTGTGAAGCTGGGCGACGCCGATGCGATGATCGCCGGCGCCTATGGCCGGTTCCGCACGCATCTGACCCATGTGCGCGACGTTATCGGCCTGCGCGAGGGCGCGAAGAACATGGCGGCCCTCAGCCTGCTGGTGATGCCGACCCGCGCACTGTTCATCGCCGATACCTACGTGAACTACGATCCGGACCCCGAAACGCTGGCCGAGATCACGCTGCTGGCGGTGGACGAGGTGCTGCGGTTCGGCATCCAGCCCAAGGTCGCGCTGATTTCGCATTCGAGCTTCGGCAGTTCCGAGCATGCCTCGGCCAAGAAGATGGCGGCCGCGGTGAAGATTCTGCACCAGCGGGCACCGACGCTCGAGGTCGACGGCGAAATGCACGGCGACGCCGCGCTGGACGTCGAAATCCGGCACAGCGTCTTTCCGCGCGCCAGGCTGAAGGAGCCGGCAAACCTGGTGGTCTGCCCGTCGCTGGACGCCGCCAACATCTCCTTCAACCTGCTGAAGGAGGCGGCCGACGGGCTGCATATCGGGCCGATCCTGCTGGGCACGGACCTTCCGGCACACGTTCTCACGCCGTCGGTCACCGCCCGCGGCATTCTCAACATGACCGCGCTGGCCGTGGTCGAAGCGCAACGTCTCGCCGAGGCGCGTGGATGAGCAGCGAGGCCGAACTGCTCGACGAGGTAACGCCGGAACTCGTCCGGCGTGTCGAGGCAGCCCTCGCCGAGAACAGGCCGGAAGAGGCGCGGGAGCTTCTGGGCGACCTCAGCGCGTCCGGCCAGGCTTCGATTCTCGAGCAGATATCGGAGGACGAGCGCGACAAGCTGATCGGCATCCTCAAGGGCGACCTCGATCCCGAGGCTCTGACCGAACTCGACGAGGAAGTTCTAGAGCATGTTCTCGAACAGCTCGACAGCAAGGAGATCGCGGCTGCCGCTCGCGAACTTGAGGCCGACGATGCCGCCAACCTCCTCGAGGATCTGACGGAAGAAGAGCGGCAAGAAGTCCTGGCGGAGCTGCCGGCCGAGGAACGCGCGGACATCGAGCGCGCCCTGGCCTATCCCGAGTACACGGCCGGGCGGCTCATGCAGAGTTCGCTGGTCAAGGTCGCCGACGACTGGACCGTGGGCCAGGTCATCGATTATTGCCGCGAGGCCACGGACCTGCCCGACGACGTGTACGACATCTTCGTCGTTGATGCGGATGGACGCCTGCGCGGTTCGGTGCCGCTCGGCCGCATGCTGCGCACCAAGCGGCCCGTTCCGATCTTCGACATCGTCGATCCCGACATCCCGTCGCTGCCGGCGATGGCCGAGCAGGCGGAGGTGGCGCATGTCTTCCGCGACAAGAATCTGGTCTCGTGTCCCGTCGTCGACGATGACGGGCGGCTGCTGGGCGTGATCATGGTCGACGACGTCGTCGACGTGATCGACGAGGAGGCGGAAGAGGACCTGCTCATGATGGGCGGCGTCGGTTCCGACGACATGCATGCCGATACCGTGCGCACCGCACGGCTGCGCGCACCCTGGTTGTTGGTCAATGTCGCCACCGCCCTGGTCGCGTCCTGCGTGATCGGCCAGTTCGAAGACACCATCGAGAAGATCGTGATCCTCGCCGTCCTCATGCCGATCGTCGCATCGATGGGCGGCAATGCCGGCATTCAGACTGTCACCGTCACGGTCCGCGCGCTCGCCATGGGAGAGTTGACCCCGGCCAATGTGCTCCGCTATGTCGGCAAGGAGGCGATGGTCGGCAGCCTGAACGGGTTGTTCTTCGCCGCGATCCTCGCCGCCGGCGTGATCGTCGTGTTCCAGGATTGGCGGCTGGGGGGCGTCATTGCCGCTGCCATGGTCTGCAATCTGATGGCCGCGGCGCTGGCCGGGGCCCTGATCCCGCTCGGCCTGCAAAAGTTCGGCGTCGATCCCGCCGTCTCCTCGACGGTGTTCCTGACCATGGTCACCGACGTGACCGGCTTCCTCACCTTCCTCGGCCTGGCGACGATCTTCCTGCTTTGAGGTATCGTTCCGGCGGAGGTCGTCCATGTCGGCAATCTTGCGCCTGGTGGCTGCATTCGTCCTGATGCTGGGCGCTTCGGCGGTGCAGGCGCAGAACAAGGTGCCGTCGGACCGTGCGCTGGAAGCGCTGGTGAAGAGTTCGCTGCTGACCCTCAACGACGCCAACGTGACCGGAAACTATTCCGTGCTGCACGCCAAGCTGTCCAAGCCGTTCCGCCAGCAATTCTCGCCGGAGATGCTCAAGGAGACGTTCAAGGAGTTCAGCCAGGGCAACGCCGATTTCGATATCATCGCCGCCATGAAGCCGGCCTATGTGCCGCCACCGCTTGTGGACGGCGACGGCAAACTGGTGGTGAAGGGCGGCTTTCCCACGGAGCCGTCGCGCCTCCTCTTCGAGTTGGAGTTCATCCCGTCGGACGGCGAGTGGAAGCTGATCCGAATACAGGTCAAGCTGGGCTCCAGGTCCTGATCCAGTTCATCAACAG
>JBILYJ010000305.1:0-6305 GCA_044377795.1 Reyranella sp.
TTCGATCCATTACCATTACATCAACAAGGCTGCGGTGAAGGCGGGTCAGGAAATCCTGCCGCTGCCCTTCGTCGAGGTCGGCTTCAAGATCTACGCTGCGGGTCTCATCACCACCGACAAGATGATTCAGGACAAGCCGGATCTGGTGAAGCGCTTCCTGGCCGCCACCAAGGAGGCCTTCGAGTGGACCGCGGCAAATCCCGAGGAAGCCTGCAAGCTGCACGTCACTCGCTTTCCCGAGGTCGAGCTGGACGACTGCATGGGCAGCGTCAAGGCGGTGATGAAGTTCGTCTTCAACGACCACAGCAAGGAGTACGGCTGGGGCAAGGAGAGCCTGGACCGGCTCAAGTTCTCGTGGGAGACCATCGCGACGGCCAACGAACTGAAGCCCGAGTTCGACTACAAGACCGCGATCGATACGAGCAAGGTCGCTAAGTAGGCGATTCGAAGTGATCTCCATCAACCGGGTCACCCGCATCTTCAACAGCCGTGACGGCGATCAGGTCACGGCGCTGCAGGACGTGTCGCTCGAGATCGGGCGCAACGAGTTCATCACCCTCGTGGGTCCGTCCGGCTGCGGCAAGTCCACCCTGCTGCGCATCGTGGCCGGGCTCATCCTGCCGACCGCAGGACGGGCTTCGATCGGCGGGGAAGAGATCACCGAGCCGCGGGCGGAAACGGGCATCGTCTTCCAGGCGCCGACGCTGCTGCCGTGGGCCAGTGTACTGGACAACGTGCTGTTCCCATTGCGCATGATGCATCGCATCGACTCGACCAGCACCGACAAGGCGATGGCGCTGCTCAAGCTGGTGGGCCTCACGGGTTTCGAGGGGAAGTCGCCGCGCGAGCTGTCGGGCGGCATGCAGCAGCGCGTCGCGATCTGCCGCGCCCTCGTGCACGATCCCGACATCCTGCTGATGGACGAGCCGTTCGGGGCGCTCGACGCGTTGACCCGCGAGGAGATGACCATGGAGCTGCTGCGCATCTGGAGCGAGCGGCCCAAGACCGTCCTTTTCGTGACGCACTCGATCACGGAGGCCGTCGTGCTGGCCGACCGCGTGGTCGTGATGTCGCCGCGGCCCGGGCGCATCGCCGAAATCATCGATATCGGCCTGCCGCGCCCGCGCAGCTTCGAGACCGAGGCCACGCCGGAATTCCACGAAGCCAGCCAGCGCATCCGTCAACTCATCTTCGGGACACGCCATGTCGGTTCAGGCCGCGCCGCCGCTTGAGGAGCGGCAGAAGCCGCCCCGACGACGCAAGAAGAGCGCCGCCCTCTACGAGGTGGTGCTGCCTCTGATCGCCACTGCTGGCCTGTTCCTGCTGTGGGAAGCCGCCTGTCGCGCTTTCGCGATTCCAGGCTACCTGCTGCCGGCGCCGACCGATATCTGGAAGGACACGATGGCCATCGGGCCCACCGTGGCCGGACATACCGCAGCGACCTTCAAGACGGTCATGCTGGGCTTCGTGGTGTCGATCCTGATCAGCCTGCCGCTGGCAGTCGTGCTGACCGCGTCGCCGGCCATCGCGGCGGCGGTCTATCCGTTCCTCGTCTGGACACAGTCGATTCCCAAGGTGGCGCTGGCGCCCATCCTGGTCGTCCTGCTCGGGACCAACGAGCTGCCGCGTATCGTCATCACCGTGCTGGTGGCGTTCTTCCCACTGGTCATCTCGATTGCGACAGGACTGCTCTCGGTGCCGCCGGAGCTGATCGAACTCAGCCGGGCCTGCCGTGCCTCGAAGCTGAGCGAGTTGCTGCGGATCAGGCTGCCCTATGCGATTCCCTTCATCTTCGCCGGCCTCAAGGTGGCGATCTCGCTCGCCGTCGTCGGCGCGGTGGTCGCGGAGTTCGTCAACGCCGACGCCGGACTGGGTTTCCTGATCCAGACCTCGACGGCGTTCTTCAAGGTGCCTGTGGCATTCGGGGCGCTTATCATCCTGTCCGTGATGGGCGTCGTTCTGTTCCAGATCGTGGTGGTCGCCGAACGGGTCTTCTTCCCGTGGTCGAGCAGCAATACGACGCCGGGAGCCTGACCGGCCGCGCAAGGGGAGAGTGTGACATGGCGAAAGCGCCGCAAAACTCGATGACCGTCATCCGTGGCGGCCGCGTGGTCGACATCAAGGGCCACACCGCGCCCAAGGCCGATATCCTCGTGAACGGCGACACGATCGTGGAAATCGGCGCCAAGGTGTCGGCGCCGGAGTCCGCCATCGTGATAGACGCCCGGGGCAAGCTGCTCCACCCCGGCCTGATCAACGGCCACACCCACAGCCACGGCAACCTCGCCAAGGGTATGGTCGATCGCGTGACCCTGGAGCTGCTGCTGACGGCCGCGCCCTACATGAGCGGCGCCCGCACCCTCGAGGACAAGTACCTGTCGAGCCTGATCGGCGCGGCCGAGATGGTGATGAAGGGCTGCACGGCCGCCTACGATCTGGCGGCGGAGTTCCCCATGCCGACGGCAGAAGGGCTCGCGGCGATCGGGCAGGCCTATGCCGACGTGGGAATGCGCGCCATGCTGGCGCCGATGGTGGCCGACACCAGCTTCTTCCAGGCCATTCCCGGGCTCATGGACCAACTGCCGCCGTCGCTGCAGAAGCAGGTCGAGGCCTATCAATTCTCGCCCTACAAGGCGAGCGTGAAGCAGATGAAGAAGGCGCTGCACGGCTGGAAGCTCGACCGGCAGGGCGTGCATCTGGCCGTCGCGCCGACGATCCCGCATCACTGCAGCCGGGAGTTCCTGCTGGCCTGCCTGAAGCTCGCCAAGGACTACGACACCGGTCTCCATACCCATGTGTCCGAATCGAAGGTCCAGGTCGTTGCGGGCTACCGGCTCTACGGAACGTCTCTCACGACCTACATGGACTCGCTGGGCCTGGTCGGGCCGAAGTTCACCGTGGCCCACGGCGTCTGGCTCGACGGCGACGACATGAAGCTGCTGGGCGACAAGGGTGCCTCCGTTTCGCACAATCCGGGCTCGAACATGGTCCTGGGCAACGGGATCGCCGACATGCGCGGCATGCTGGATGCCAAGGTCAATGTCGGCATCGGCACCGATGGCGCGAGCTGTTCCGACAATCAGAACATGTACGAGAACATGCGGCTGGCCTCGATGGTGTCGAAGGTGCAGGGGCCGGACAACCGAGAGTGGATCACCACCGAGGAAGTGTTGCACGCGGCGACGGCGGGCAGCGCCCGGGCGCTGGGGCTCGGCGACAGGATCGGCAAGCTGGAGGCCGGCTACAAGGCCGACATCGTGTTCCTCGACCTGGGGCACATCAACTGGATCCCGTTCAATGATCCGACCAACCAGATCGTCCACACGGAAGATGGATCGGCCGTGCATTCGGTGATGGTCGGCGGCCGCATGATCCTGGAAGACCGCAAGCTGCTGAACGTCGACATGACGCAGCTTGCGCGGCTCGCCGAGAAAGCCCGGGAGCGGCTGGAGCGGGGCCGCAGGCCTGCCAAGGCGCTCTACGACAAGCTCGAGAAGGTGGTGAACACGTTCTGCCCCGGCCTCGCGAAGCAGCCGCTACACATCGACCGGTTCGGCGGCGGGCACCATCACGGCTACCACCATCACCACTAATAGCCGAGGCGCCAGCCTCTCTGGAGATAGCCGTGGCGAACCAGGCGCACCGCGACGATGCCGTTCAGCGCGATGGCCCCAACCACGGTGATCAGCATGAGAAGCATGCCTTCCAGAGAGGAGCCGAACAGGTGCACGATGACGGTGAGCCCAAATACGGCTCCGCCAGCAACAGCGATCATGGCCAGCAGGTCTACGAAGGCCAGGAAGTAAAGTCGCTTCGATAGCACGAACAGCGGGCCGCTGAATGCGGCCAACGCATAAGACCACTGGTCGATGACCACGAAATCGTCGGTATCGACTTTGTCGAAGCGATAGGTCGGAAACAGCGCGTCTACAATCACTGGGTTTTCGGCGGCTTTCAGGGAGGGATTTGCAGAGAAACCTATCATGAGCGATGCAAATGGGCCAGCGAGTGCAAGCCCTATGCAGCGGTAACGCCGATCAAGCTGTCGTGTAACCAGAACACGGCGACATAGGCTACCGTCCCGAGTCCTACAACCAGAAGATCGTTGATCGACCAGCCGACGGGCGCGGCGCCGGTGTCGCCTCTGCGTTTCACGGCAATCCGGTCGTAGATGGCCCAGGCAAGCAGGCTGCCGAACAGCAATATGGAGCCCAGGTCGCCGTTCACCAGGAGATGGGAGAGCGCCCAGGCCTTCACGGCCACCAGCATGGGATGCCGCAGGAGAGACTTGATCCGACTTGGCGGGGCATAGGTAGCCGTCAGGGCGACGAACGCGAACCACAGCAGAAACAGCGCGATGGGATGGAACAGCGAAAAGGGTGGGTTCCATACCTGGATGTAGCCAGCGCTGCGGTAGCTCCCGAAGCCGATGAAAATCAGGATCAGCCCGGCCGCGGCAACGAGGGAATACAGACCCTTGTAGCCACCTTCACCGAGGCGGCCGATGACGGCCGCACGTGCTCCCCGCAGGGTTGTAAGGAGATGGACGCCAAGGAAGAGGGCAAGCCCAATGATCAGAACTGACATGCGTTCCATATAGCACATGCGATGTTGCGCAATCGACGCAAATACCTGCTCATTGGAGCGGGTTACGCGAAGCCATAACCCTATCGGGATGTCTGGGTGACGTTGCCGGTCGTGTCTACCGAGACATTGACCTCGGCATCGTTCGTGGTGGCGAGTACCGCCGCGAACGGCAGGGCGAGCTTCATCGCAGACACTCTGTTTCGCGAATGTCCAGGATTGGTGCGGGAGCGCTTCCAACGTTGCTCAGGCCACGGCGTCCACAGTCGCCTCGGCTCAACCTCTGCAGCGACATCGTTCGGCCGCACGCGCGGGCAACCGTCCATGGCTGATCGCGTTCCATTTCCACGGTCGAGGCTGTTGAAGGGGGTCCCGTGAGAATTGTTCCAGCGCTCGTTACTTCGGCCCTGATGTTGGCGGTGGCTCCCGTCATGGCTCAGCAGATCGCGCTTGCGCCCGCGACAATCGATTGCGCCCCGAATGAGCCCGATCCGGTCCAGATCAGCTGGAATTCGCCGTGCGAGGAAGGGACCTGGCTACTCGAGCCGGGGGTGGGTTGGCCGCATGTGGGACTGGCATCCCGACAGGCAGGACAAGGTCACGTGGAGTGGAGCCTGCCATTCCGAGCAAAAGGAAGGCAAGGGCGTCGTTCAGTGGACTGAGCATGGCCAGCCGATCGATCGTTTCGAGGGCACTTTCCGAAATGGGCGTCGCGAAGGTCCGGGCCGATATTCATGGAATGGGAGTGACCGTTTCGAAGGCTCTTACGCAGCAGACCTGCCGAATGGTCCAGGAACGGTGACCCTAGCCGGTACCACCCTCTCAGGGCAGTGGCGCAACGGGTGCCTGAAGGTCGGGGACAAGACGGTGGCGGTCGGCGTCACGCTGGCGAGCTGCGACCAGGAACCGGACTACACGGCAGAGACGGCGAGCCTGCCGAACTAGGCGACGTTGAAGAAATGCAGCGCCATCCCGATCAGGCCCGAGGCCACGACCGGATAGGCGGGGTTGACCTTTGTCCGCCACAGCAACAGGAAGACTGCCAGCGCGATCACGCCGAAGAAGACCTGGGTGATGGCACCCTTTCCCATGATGATGGCGCCGGCCAGGACGAGGCCGACCGCCACGGAGCCCAGACCGGTCTGGATCGCCGGCCGCCACCGCCAGGTCGCGAGATGGGTCCACAGGCGGCCGACGAAGAAGGTCAGCAGCCCGGTCGGCAGGAAGAAGGCGACGAGTGCCACCAGCGCACCAGGGATGTGAGCGACGGTGACACCGATCGAGGCGACCATCATCATGTTCGGGCCCGGCGCCAGCTGTCCAAGGCTGTAAAAGTGCAGTAGTTCCGGAAACGTCACCCAGTGATAGGTATCGACCGTGAGTTCCTTCATTTCGGGGAAGGCGGCCATGCCTCCCCCGATCGTCAGGAGCGACAGGTAGGCGAAGACGCCGGCAAGGTCCCAGAGCTGCTTCACGGGACGTCCTTGTCTCGCGGCCGATGCCACCAGATGGCGACGATCCCCGCCGCGATCAGCGCATAGGGAACTGGCACCTTGAAGAAGGCGACCGCCACGGCAGTAGCCGCCACGAAAACGTAGTCGGCAAAGGTCTTCAGCGTCTTGGCGCCGAGCTGGACCAGGACGACCAGGATAAGCCCTACCGCGCCCGCCGCGATCCCGTGCAGGAAGGCTTTCGACCAGGGGCCGTCTCCGCCGGCGCCA
>JBILYJ010000017.1:0-24104 GCA_044377795.1 Reyranella sp.
GCTGTAGAGCTGCAGGACGATGGGGTCCGGCTTGTCGATCAGGCCCATGCCGACCGCCCAGTCGAGATAGGCGCGATTGGCATGCTTGAAGTAGCGCGCCTCGGCCGGAATCTCGTGCCGCCAGAAGCATTGGTTGGCGAGGTAGGCGTCGAGCTGACCCTCGTTGACCGCGCCGATGCCGTGCTTGTCGCCGGCGGCGCCACGCCAGCCGGCCAGGCTGCCGATGCCGGGCTTGCGCTCGTGATGGACGATGTAGTCGGGATAGCCGCCGGGATAGCGCGGGCTGCCGTCTTCCTTCACGAGGCCGGGCAGGCCGAGACGAGCGCCCAGGTCGATCAACACGTCCTGGAACGGGCGCACGTCGCGGTCGGGCGCGATCACGGGCTGGCGAATCGAATCGGCGACGCCGTCGGCGTCGCAGATCGGCCGATCGAGCAGCGAGATGCAGTCCCAGCGCTCGAGATAGGTCGTGTCGGGCAGGATCAGGTCGGCATAGGCCACCATCTCGCTGGCATAGGCGTCGCTATAGATGATGCGCGGGATCTTGTACTCGCCGGTCGCCGGATCCTTGTCGGTCAGCATGTCGATGGTGCCGGCCGTGTTCATCGACGAGTTCCAGCTCATGTTCGCCATGAACATGAAGAGCGTATCGATCTTGTACGGCTCGCCCGCCCACGCGTTGCGGATGACCTGGTGCATCATGCCGTGGGCCGCGATCGGCGCCTCCCACGAGAAAGCCTTGTCGAGCCGCCGCGGCGTGCCGTCGGCCTCGACCAGCAGATCCTGCGGCGATGTCGGGAAGCCGAGCGGTGGGCCGGGCATCGGCTTGCCGGGCTGGACGTCGGCCGCGCGGCCGGTCGGCTTTACGCCGGGAGGCGTGGGCCGCGGAAAGGGCGGCTTGTAGCGGAAGCTGCCTGGCGAATCGACGGCGCCCAGCAGCATCTGCAGGACGTGGATGGCGCGGCAGGTATGGAAGCCGTTGGAATGGGCCGAGATGCCGCGCATGGCATGCATCGCGACCGGCCGACCGATCATCTTGTCGTGGCGCCGCCCGGCCCAGTCGGTCCAGGGCTGGTCGATCACGACGGTCTGTTCGAAGGCGGCATGCGCCAGTTCGGCGGCGATGCGCCGGATGACATCGGCGCCGATGCCGGTCTCGGCGGCGACGGCATCGGCCGCGTATTGCGGCTCGAGGCAGCGGGTGGCGACGAGATGGAAGGCCGGCACCGCGGCGCGCCCGTCGGCCAGGAAGACCTTGCCGGCAAGCTGCGGCTTGGCATCTACCTGGTTGGCGCCGGTGACCGTCTGGGTCGTGACGTCGAACACCAGGGGCTGGCCCGCGGCGTCACGGGCAAAGAGGCCATGATCGGCGGCGCCCTCGTCCTGGATCACCAGCCACGGCGCATTGGTGTATCGACAGAGATATTCCTCGTCGATCTTGCCGGCGCGCAGCAATTCCTGGATCAGCGCCAGGATGAACAGGCCGTCGGTTCCCGGCCGGATGCCGATCCATTCGTCGGCGATCGCCGAGTAGCCGGTACGGATCGGATTGACCGACACGAACTTGGCGGCGCCGCGCGTCTTGAGCTTGCCGAGGCCGATCTTGATCGGATTGGAATCGTGGTCCTCGGCAACGCCGAACATCAGGAAGTACCTGGTGTTGTCCCAGTCCGGCTCGCCGAACTCCCAGAACGAGCCGCCGATCGTGTATAACCCGGCTGCCGCCATGTTGACGGAACAGAATCCCCCATGGGCGGCATGGTTGGGCGTGCCGAACTGGCTCGCCCACCAGCCGGTCAGCGCCTGGCTCTGGTCGCGTCCGGTGAAGAAAGCCAGCTTGCGGGGATCGCTGCGCCGGATGGCGCCAAGCCAATCCGTCGCGGTCGCCATGGCCTCGTCCCATTCGATCTCTTGGTATTCGCCGCTGCCGCGCGGCCCGACCCGGCGCAACGGCTTGCTCAGCCTGGCCGGAGAATAGTGATTCATGATCCCGGCCGAGCCCTTGGCGCAGAGCACGCCCTTGTTCACCGGATGGTCGCGATTGCCCTCGATGTAGCGGATGCGGCCGTCCTTCAGATGAACCTTGATGCCGCAGCGGCAGGCGCACATGTAGCAGGTGGTGCGCGTGATCTGGTCGGCACTGGAAGCATGGAGGTCCAGACCCGCTGCCTCGTGGTCGTCGGTCGCTTCCCCATCTTTCGGCATCACGGTCCTCCCGGGGAAAGGTTAATCTCTGCGCCTGTTTCCAAGAAGAAAATTATTTTGCGCCGCCGCATGGGCCCGCCGAGGCTTGCGCGCACGATGGCTGTCTGATTTGCTCGACATGCGAAATACCATCGGAGGGCGCATGTCGAATGCAGGCCGGTATCGCGTGGACCAGTCGCGTTGGTATGACGAATGGCTGCTGTCCGTGACACAGGCGTTGGCGATGCTGACCTTCAGCGTCGTCATTCGTTGGATCGTTGCGTGAGAGACTGACTCGAAAAGAAAGCAGCTAGAGCAACAGGCTATGATCGTGCCCGATAACCTCATCCTGAGGAGCGAACGCAGTGAGCGTCTCGAAGGATGAGGTAAGTGCTTGAATCGATTCAATTCATTTCCGGTCAGCCTCTGAGGATGCTCGTTCCGAGCCTGCGCCGCGCCGACATCGTCAAGGCGTACAATCGAAATAAACGAATTAAACGAAATAACTGATGCCGGGAGCGGTCCCGGAGCGGGTGGTAGCTAAATACCGCGAGAATCAGTGCGTGGACGTCCTGGATGACCTCGGATCAGATGAAAGCCACCGCTCGGGACGCACGGCCTCAGCCCCTCACATCGTAGGCGCAGCGAAACCCGATATAGACGGCGTAGAAGCTGGCGGCCTTCCACTGGGCGCCGTCGGCGCGGGCCTGGGCTGGGCCGTACCACCAGGAGCCGCCAGCGGTGAGGGCCTCGTCTCCGCGGCGGTCCGCCATCCACTCCCAGACGTTGGCGCCCATGTCGTACAGTCCATTGACGCCGCGCTTGGTGGTCCCGACGGCGACATGCGCCCGACGGTTGTTGTTCATGCCGTCGGGCTCGTCGCCCACCGGATACTGGTAGGTTTGCCCCCGGACGTAACCGTCCGTCGGCCGGTCGCGCTGCTCGGTGTAGGCGGCGCTTCGCCACTCGGCGATGGTCGGCAGCCGGCCGCCGACATGCCGGCAAAAGGCATCGGCCTCCGCCCAGGTCACGTGCACGGCGGGCTCGGAGTCCTGGCCGGGCTGGCCCTGCGGACGCTCATAGGTCCAGCCCTGCCGCCGCGTCCATCCGCCGGTGTATTCGAAACCGCCGCCCTCGCGCTCGGCCGCCGTTCGGAGCGACGTCGTGCGGGCGAAGGCCCGGAACTGGCCGATCGTCACTTCGGTCGCATCGATGCCAATTCCACCGATGCGCACAGGCTCCGGCCGTTGTGCGAGACAGGGGGCGGCACTGGCGATCACGGCAGCCAGGGAAGCGGTGACGATCGTGAGTCGCGAATGGATCATGGGCGCCGGGTTTCGTGTTTTGGAGGGCTGCGTGGCCTGCCCCTGCCGGAAAGTAGGTCTTGCCGCAGGCAGGCGGCAAGCCTTCCGACAGATCGCCGGGAAGGGGGCACGGAGGATGTAACGCGGGATGCAGCCTCGGCCGTCCGCGCCCGTTGATGCCCATGTCCGAACCCCGCCCGCCTCTCGACGAGACGCCCGCCATCGATCCTCCGCGCAAGGAAGTGCCCGTAAGCGACCCCGCCGGAACGGACGCCCCGCCCCGGGAAGCCCCGCCGGCAGAGGCTCCCGGCGCGCCGGCCGAGCCGGAGCCGCCCCCGACGCAGGAATCGGGGAAGCCCAACCCCCACGAGCGCGTGCAGAAGTTGCGGCTCGGGGTGCGGGTCGTGTGGTGGAGTGCGGTCGCGCTCACCGTCGGCTTCGCCGGCCTCGCGCTGTGGATGGGCGTGGGGCAGCGCGATCCCTTCTTCGCCCTGTTCTATCTTGCTCTGGCGGCCTGCTGCGCGGTCGCGGGCTACGGCACGCTCCTCGCCTTCCGCCGCCCGTCGGCCTCCTGAGCGAGGCTGGTGACCAGCAGGTAGACGCTGATCAACAGGGCCCACACCGGGAAGACGATGAAGCTCCAGTCGACCCATTGGCTGGCGAACAGCAGGAACAGTCCCATCGCGAAGCCGGGCGCCGCCATCCAGCGCGCGATGAAGGCGGTGCGCAGCGCGATCGTCGAGGTGATCAGCATGAACACGCCCGCCATCCGGATCGCGTAGACGTTGACCAGCGTGTAGGCGAAGGCCCGCGCCAGGGCGAAGGCGGGCGAGTCGCGCAGCGCCTCAGGATGGGCGGCATGGACCAGGACGATCGCCCCGAACACCGCGGTGGCCACGAACATCAGCACGAGAAAGATAAGA
The DNA here is from genome assembly GCA_044377795.1 of Reyranella sp. Taxonomy (GTDB): domain Bacteria; phylum Pseudomonadota; class Alphaproteobacteria; order Reyranellales; family Reyranellaceae; genus Reyranella. The sequence goes on from JBILYJ010000017.1 coordinate 4,412, forward strand.
CCGCTGCCCAGGAAGACCGTGGCGAACAGGCGGTCCTCCGCCTCGGCCAGGCGGTCGCGCACCACGCCGATGAACCACAGGAAGGCGACACCGGCGAACGGGATCAGGTTGATCGCCAGCACGACCCGGTCGAGCCCGGTGGCCAGCCACGTGCCGTGCTCCAGCGAGTCTCTCGGAACCGCCGACAGGAACAACAGGAACGCGGCGATCAGCAGGCCGGAGAACAGGATGCCGGCGATCGCCGCCGCCCGCGGCGTGCGCAGCCTGCCGCGCGTCAGGGACGTGGGCTGCGTCATGGTCGGCCGGCGGGGAAGGCGTCGATCGTGGCCGCCGTGTTGACGAGCGGCTGCTGGCTCACCGTGATGAAGCCGCTGCCCGGACGATCGAGATCCTGGATCAGCAGCACCATCGTTGCCACGAGGAGGCCGGTGATGTGGACGGGCAGCCGCGCCCGCTTCGATTCTAGGCCGCTGCCGTAGCCGGCGAAGCCAATGCCCATGGCGCATATGCCATAAAGGGCGGCGATGACGATGAGGGGCAGGCGGTTGCTCATCGCCGACAGGCGCTTCTCCTGGTCGTCGATCATCTCGTTCAGCGACTGGATGAACAGGCCCGTCGGCACCATCGCATTGTCTTTCGCCGCCACCGCCTGCGCCTGCCGCCACAGCGCCTCCTGCAGGAGGTTCGACCGCGCGATCGCCCGGTCGAACTCGGCCCGGCCGATCGGCCCACGGGCGAGATCGAGGCGGATCTGGACATACTCGCGCAGCAGTTTGACGGAGTCGCGGTCGTGCGGCGCCGGCAGCAGGCGGGCGCGCAGCGCCGTCGTGCCGATCGCGGCGGCCTCGGTGACGACGCCGTCGCGCCGGGCTTCGAAGCGCGACAGGGCCATCGAGAAGGTGAACCCGATCATGAGCGCCAGCAGGCCCAGGATGGCGCCCTCGAGGGTCGACACGGCCGCCGCGCCCTGGCGGGCGGCCCGCACCCCGAGCCAGTGGCCCGTTTCGCCAGCGCCGGCGATCAGCACCAGGCTGGCCGCGAAGATCGCCAGCAGGGAGTAGTTGTCGATGTCGAACGTCATCGCCGGCGCCCGCGCTACCGGTCCTCCTCGACATGGACCTTGATCCGGCCGGCGGCGACCGCCGCCTTCAGCAGCGCGTGGTCGCGCTCGGTCTGGTCGGCATAGGCCACCGCGAACTTCGCCATGGCCTCGTCGAACGCCTCGCTCCGGCCGAGGTAACCCGCGATCAGCCAGGGATGGCTGGCGCGCCCGTGCGCCCGCGCCAGGGCCCAGCCGCAGGCCTTGCCGAACAGCACCAGCATCTTGCGGTCGAAGGTCTCGACCAGCGGCTTGATCTTCGCGTCGCGCAGCTGGCGAACGTAGAGGTCGTTGCCCCGCAGGCCCGTCGCCCAGCCCAGGAAGATGTCCGACGACGACTGCATCAGGCGCTGGCCCTGCACCACGCGCTGCCCGGCGTGGCCGTAGCCGCTCTTGCCGACATGGGGCTCCAGCACCGAGGGCACGGCCTCCTTGAACTGCAGGAACAGCGGCTGGTTCGAGGACGACATGAGCAGGCCGATCGAGCAGTACCGGCCAACGCTGCCGATGCCGACCACCTTCATGGCGACGTCGACCAGGCGATAGCGGTCGAGCAGCGCCTTGCGATCGTCCGACAGCGTGTCGCGGTAGCTGGCAAAGGCCTTGTCGACCGCCTCCCGGAAGCCTTCCGCGCGAGCGAACTCGGGGTGGAAGATCAGCGGGGGCTGGTCCTTGATCTGGATCTGGCCGCCGACCATTTCCGCCAGCTTGGGAAAATCGATGTCGGCGGAGCGCTCTTCCTTCGCCTTCTCGATCCGGCCCTGCACGCGCTTCCGGATCTGCGGATCGTCGGTCAGGCTGAACAGTTCCTCCGGACCGATTTTCGTGTACCAGGCCTCCAGCGGGCTCATCTCGGCGACTTCGCGCAGGCGCTCGCGATAGCTCCGGGCCGCGGCCTGGGCCGCGTCGCGACCTGCCGCTTCCGACAGGCCGTTCGACCGCGCCGCCAGCACGAACGAGGCGACGAGGCGCTTGAGGTCCCATTCCCAGGGCGCCGGCAGCGTCTCGTCGAAGTCGTTGATGTCGAAGTTGATACTGCGCTCGGGCGTGGCAAAGCCACCGAAGTTCAGCAGGTGGCAGTCGCCGCAGGCCTGCACGTGAACGTCCGTCGCGGGCGTCGCCGCAAGGTCGGCGGCCATCACGGCGGCCGACCCCCGATAGAAGGTGAACGGCGACTGCAGCATGCGACCGTAGCGGATCGGCAGGAGATCGATCTGACGCCCCTCGTCGGAGGCCTGGAGAATCTCCAGCGGGTCGCGACGGTCCTTCGGGCGCTTCCATTCGCCCTGGCTGGCGCGCGGAACCATGTCGCGCAGGCGCTTGCCGGCGGCAAGGAGGTCGTCGGCCGGCACCGAGTGCACGGGACGCTCAAGTTCGGGAACGGTCGGCCGGGCGCGCAGCTTGGTCACGTTGGTCATCGTCGGCATCCTTCGAAAGGCAGCGGGTCCGCGCCACCTTCAGAAAGTACAGGCGCCCGGCACGGCGGGACTTGAGGCAGGTCAAGGGCTTGCCGGTCTTGTGCGGCCTGCTGCATCCGTCGGCGGGGTGAGCGCGTTCACCGGGCACGAACCCATCATGCCGACGGAGACTCACATGGCCCGCACGCCCCAAAAGCCCGACCCGAACGAGGCCTCGGCCAGTTACAGCGGCACCGGACAGGGCAAGGACGCGCGCCACGAGGAACGGCGCAAGAAAGGCGTCTACGGCGCCCATGCGGAACAGGGGCCGGGCTACGAGCACGAGGACGAGGAGAAGGGCGGCCGCTACGGGCTCGAACCCACGGTGGAGCGCCCCGACGACGAGGGCAGCTCGGAGGCTGTGGTCCCCCCGCCGACCGGAAAAGCGGTAAGGTGCCGGCCCGCAAGTGATGCCGGTTTCCGGCAGGAGAGTTCATGGGCCAGCCGATTTCCGAAGCCAAGAAGGCGATTTTCCTGCAACGGGCCGAGGCCCGGCTGAATTTCGCCCGCAACCTGCCGGCGGAGGCCCCCAACCGGGAGGCCAAGATGCGGGAGGCGGAGAAGGCGCTGCAGACCGCGCTCGCCTCCAAGACCGGTCCGGTGCGGAAGGCGGCCAAGCCGGGCAAGGCGAGGAAGAAGCGTGCCCGCTGAAAAGGCCCGTGCCTTCAAAACGGCGCGATTTCGATATCGAATAGGTCTATAATTCGTACAGAGACTGAGTGTTCGTTGCCACCTTCCGGTGAGGGAATGTCGATGCTTAAAACAGTTGCCGTGGCTGCCCTGGTCGCCCTTCTTCCTGTCGCGCCCGCCGTCGCCGAGCCGGCCGTCTGGACCTGGACAGGTTACGGGCTGAACGTGCCGGGCAGCGGCAAGTGCCCGACCTACAAGATGGTGATCAAGGTCACCGTCGTCGGCAAGGACGTGGATGGCTGGTTCCAGCAGGAAGGCCGCCCCGAGCGCGGCTTCAAGGCGACGCTGGGTCCCGACATGAAGTTCAAGACGACCGCCATCGTGGGCGGTGGCAACAAGATGGACGTGGTGGGCTCGGTCAAGCCGGGCGACGCCAAGATCATGCTCGACGGCTACTGCCTGTTCGAGGGTCCGCTCAAGCCGCAGTGAGCGCCCCTGCCGTCGGTCTGTAGTATCGGGTTCTGGATCGCTACCTGGCGATCCAGAACGTGTCGGGCTCGTAGAGGCCAATGTATCCGCCCGGATCCCACGCCCAGTAGCCTTTCTCCGGGACGTTGCGCACCTTCTTGCCGACCGTCACCGGCTGGCGCACCTCGTTCACCGTGCCGATCGAGAACACTTCCTCGGCATTGACCGCGAGGATCTCCTCCCACGCCTTGCGCTTTTCGGCGGCGTCCACTGACTTCTCCCACCTGGCCAGCAGCTCGAGCAGCTTCTTGCCGACTTCCATGTCGCAGGGCTCGCCCTGCCTGCCCTTGGATTCGACGTAGAGGCCCCATTTCGGCCATTGCAGCCCGCCCTGCATCACCGGCGTGAATTCGCGCGGGCTGGTGTCGACGGTCGGCGCGGCGGTGGTAACGCCGGCATAGGCGGTCATGATCGCCTCGCCGGAGGTGGTGCGCAGGCGGAAATTGTCCGTGGTCTGCGGCTTCAGCAGCGCCTTGATGCCGATCTTCTTCCACTGGTCGACAACCAGCGTCATCGTGTCGACCTCGTCGGCCTTTTCGCTGGAATGCTCGATCACGAACATCGCCGGCTGGCCATTGGGCAGCAGGCGGATGCCGTCGCTGCCCTTCTTGGTGAGCCCGATCTCGTCGAGAAGCTTGTTGGCGGTCTTCACGTCATGGGTCGCCCACCTGGTGGCGTATTCCGGCTTGAACAGCGGCGAGCGCGGCATGATCGTGTTGGCGGAGGGCTTGGCCAGCCCGCTGTAGACGACGTCGTTCAACTCGTCCCGATTGATGGCCAGTGACAGCGCGCGGCGGAAGCGGACGTCGCGGTTGAGCTTGCGCCAGGTCTCGTCGTTGGCGTTCATGTTGGGATAGAAGGCAACCTCCGAGCCCGAGCCCTTCTCCCACAGGAGCGCCTTGATGCCCGAGGTCTTGGCGGCGTCGCGCAAGAAGGTGTAGTCGCGCAGGCCGAGATAGCGCGGCTGCAGGTCCGATTCGCCGAGGCCTGCCTTGGCGGGGATCAGGTTGGCCGCGACCACGGTCAAGATCACGTCGTTGATGTAGGGCAGCTGATGGCCCTTGCTGTCGATGCGGTGGAAGAAGGGGTTGCGCACGAAGACGAAGCGCTGGGCCGGCGGCACCGTGGTCAGGACCCACGGGTTGAGCGTCGGCAGGTCGACGTTGCTGTTGCCGTACATCGCGTCCTGGCGCTTGAAGATGTTGGACCAGCGGCTGCCCTTGTAGCGCTTGAGGATTTCCTCCTCCTCGGTGTACTTGCCGTGCAGCGTCTTCAGGTAATGCGCCGGTCGGAACAGGAACAGCGGCGCGGCGCGCGCCTGGCTCTCGATGAAGTCCGGGTTGGGCTTGTCCCAGCTGTAGCGGATCGTCACCTCGTCGATGATCTCCACCCTGGGCGGCTGGCCGTCGACCAGCAGCTCGACGGACGGACCGTTGGGCGAGAGGTCCTTGTTGTTGGCGACGTCCTCCCAGAAGAAGCGGAAGTCCTCGGTCGTGAAGGGATGGCCGTCGGACCATTTATGGCCGGCGCGCAGCTTGAACGTGAACTCGCGGCCCTCCTTGACCTCGTAGCTCTCGAGGATGTCGGGATGCAGCTTGAACTTGTCGTCGTACACGATCAGCCGGGTGTAGCTGTAGATCGTCATCAGGCGGGTATCGCGCGTGGCCGCGACCAGCATGTTGAGCTGGCCGCCATGCCGGCCGATACCGTCGGCGCCCGAGAAACTCTCGATGACGCGCGGCGGCCGAGGCACGCGCTTTTCGACAGGCGGCAGGGCTCCCGACTTCACCTTGTCCAGCAGACCCGGTGTCTCCTGCAGCGCCGGCAACGGATTCGCGGCAAAGGCGGGGACGCCGCGCGCCACCAGCCCCATCAACAGCGCCTGCGTAAGAACACGTCTCTTCATTGCCAGCCTCCCTGATTGCCCGCCGCCCGGCTCCGGCGGCCCCAAACACCCCAAGCGGAGTATGGGCCGCAACTAAGGCAGAAATCGCTGCTTTTTTGAAGAATTTCGTAGGAAAAAAAGCCGCGCACGGTGCTCCCGGCGGACCGCTTCCGGTCGGCAAGCGCTCAGGGAGAAGGATGCGAGGCGACGACTGCAGACGGATTGCAGCCGAGCCGCAACGAAAGTCAGCCGGACCAGGGGCGCAGTCTCGCGGCCAACAGGCTGGCGATCATCAGATTGCCGCGCGCGTTCATGTGGAAGTCCCATAGAAGTCGCCCGGACGCGGCTCGGCGGCAAGCCGATGGAACGTGTCCAGGGTCTCGATTCCATGCATCGCCGCGCACTCCAGGAGGGGATGCAGCACGTTCCTTTGTTCCTGCGCCCGGCTGCGGCCCGACCAGGCACCGGCATCATACTGAGCGACCAGGACGAGCTTCACCCGGTTCGAGACCTGAAGGTTGGCAAGGCGCTCGATGAGCGCCCGGGAAATATGGGCTCCGGTGCCGGCACGATGGACCCGGATCGAATATCCGGTGAGATGCTGAAGGGCGGGTGGCAATTCGATCAGCAGCCGCTCCATCCGCCGCCGGACCGCGGAGGGCAGTTTCGTGCGTTGCGGTACCGGAACACCTCTTAGCACGAGCTGCCCTCCCTCGATGGCGAACCAGGGTTTGTCGTGCCACCACATTCGCAGCATCTCGGTGCGTTGAACGTCGTTGGCGATCAGGCTGACGATCACAAGGGCCGGCCTGTGCAAGGTCGTCAGCCGTTCGGTTCGCAGGACGATCTGGTCCAGACCGTAGCCGCTGACGCCGCCATTCAGGACGGTGCGGCCGGTCAGCCGTTGCAGCTGCGCGGGTCAGGAGTCGAGGTCGCCGACGTCCTCGCCGTAGGTGAAGGAATCGCCGACCGCCAATATGGGCGTATCGGCCGAAGGCGGCTTCACGCCCGAAAACCTGAATCCATTCGCTTCGATCGTGACCGGACCGCCATCCCGCACGGTCCCGCGAACTCCGGGGCGCGGGACGTAACCGAGGTCGCCATCATGGACATGGAGAAATTTGTCGGCCATGGCTCGATCAGTAATTCCGCTGGCATCCTAGGATGAAGATGCCGGGACAAACAGACCGACGCGCCCTAGCTGAGGATACGATGCCAACCGGAGAGCCGAGCCCCCCGCAATGACCGCGACCAGGAAAGGCCCGTGGACCGTCCTGTCCGCGAAGGACGTGTACGAGAATCCGTGGATCCGGCTCACCCATCACGAGGTTCTGACGCCGTCACGGACGCCCGGCATCTACGGGCTGATCCACTACAAGAACCTGGCCATCGGGGTCGTGCCGGTCGATGCCGAGTTCCATACCTATCTGGTCGGCCAGTACCGGTTTCCGCTCGACGCCTACAGCTGGGAAATCCCCGAGGGCGGCGGGGCGCACGGCATCGATCCGCTCGACTCGGCGGCCCGCGAGCTGCGCGAGGAGACCGGGCTCGTGGCGCGGCGCTGGCGCAAGATCCTGGAAGCCGATCTCTCGAATTCGGTCTCGGACGAGCGCGCCGTCGCCTATCTCGCCTGGGGCCTGACGCCGGGCGAGTCGGAGCCTGAAGCCACCGAGGAGCTGGTGGTGAAGCGCGTTCCGCTGGCGGAAGCCTTCCGGATGGTCGAGGCCGGCGAGATCCGCGACGCGCTGAGCGTGCTCTCGCTGCAGGCCGTCCGCCTCCTCCAGCTGGAGGGAAAGCTCGACCTGCGGGATTGAGGGCGCAGGCCGGGCTGGTCCGCTCGCCGCAAATCGGAAAGACTGCGATCCGACGGCATCCCGGAGGTTCGCGCGCCATGCCCCAGCTTCGTTACGAACAACTCCATCCCGAGTTCGGCGTCCGCATTCGCGGCATCGACGTGAGCAGGCCGCTCGCGCCCGACCTCGTCGCGGAGATCAACGCGGCGGTCGACCGCTATTCGTTCGTCTGCTTCCCCGACCAGAAGATGGACGACGACCGCCAGCTTGCGCTCACGCGGCAGCTCGGCAATCCGGAGCCCAGCCACACCAGCCTCGGCAAGGTCGAGTATTTCGGCACCATCGGCAACGTCCAGCCGGACGGCACGGTGCTGGGCAACTCGCACAAGAAGACCATCTTCCTGACCGGCAACAACATGTGGCACTCCGATGCCTCGTTCAAACCGGTGCCGGCCTTCCTCTCGGTCATGTGCGCCTACGAGACGCCGTCCGAGGGCGGTATCACGATGTTCGTCTCCCTGCGTGCCGCCTACGAGCGCCTGTCTCCGGAGCGCAAGGCGGAGCTCGATCCGCTGGTCGCCATCCACGACTACGTGCATTCGCGCTCCAAGGTCGCGCCCGATGCCGTGTCGCCGGAGCTGGCGGCCTCGCTGCCGCCGGTGCGCCAGCGTCTCGTGCGCACCAACCCGGCGACGGGGGCGAAGAGCCTGTTCCTCGGCAGCCATGTGCGCGAGATCGAGGGCATGGACCCGGCGGCGGGCCGCGCGCTGATCGACGCGCTGACCGAAGAAGCGATCCGGCCCGAGCACGTCTATCATCACGCCTGGCAGCCGGGCGACGTCGTGCTCTGGGACAATCGATGCCTTCTCCACGCCGGCAGCGGCTACGACGCCGACCGCCACCGCCGCTACATGCGCCAGACCCGCGTCAGCGGCGCCTGCTCGTCGCTGGAGGAAGCCGCTTAGACGCACGCCGGCGACCTGCGCCGGCCGGAGACCGAAGGTTTGATCTAAAAGACGGTGGCGTTACGCCGGTCGATGCACGGCGCTCGCCAACCCAGCAGTGGAGGAAACACGCATGGCGCCGAAGCTTGTCGACTACCTGTCCTACGAGCCCGAGGACAACGGAATCCTCTGGATCAGGTTCAATCGCCCGGACCGGCTCAACGCGCTCGTCGGGACGGCGGAGGAAAACGGCACGGTCGCCAAGGTCGGCGAGTACATGCGCGCCGGCGACGACGACCCGAAGATCCGTGTGATCGTGCTCACCGGCGTCGGCCGCGTCTTCTGTGCCGGGGCCGACCTGCGCTCCAAGATGCCGGCGGAGGTGACGGGCGAGGACTTTCCCGGCGCCCGCGGCTCGCACGAGGGGCCAGATGCCGCGCGTCAGCATTTCTATCACGGCTTCACCAAGCTTCACCGCGACATCTCCCTGATCCGCAAGCCGACCATCGCCATGATCAACGGCCCGGCGGTCGGATCGGGCATGGACATGGCGCTTCACTGCGACATCCGCATCGGCTGCGAGAAGACGCGCTTCATCGGCTACCACAATGCCGGTCAGATCATCGAGAACGGCGGCTCCTACTATCTGCCGAAGATGGTCGGCCTCGGCCGCGCGCTCGAATTCGCCTACACCGGGGAGCTCGACGCCCAGCGCGCCTACGACTGGGGCATGCTCAATCACCTCGTGGCTTCGGAAAAGCTCGAGGAGACGACGCGGGCGCTGTGCGACCGCATCATCAAGGTGCCGCCCCTCGTGCAATGGGTCGGCAAGCGCATCATGCGCGCGGCGCTCGACAGCACCCTGGAGACCACCATGGTCCTCACCTCGAATGCCGGCGGCATCCTGAACGGCTCCGAAGACGCCAAGGAAGCGCGCCGCGCCTTCGCCGAGAAGCGCCCGCCGGTATTCAAGGGCCAGTGAACAGGGCGGCCTGTCAGGCGGCGCGCCGCTTCGACGCCTGCCAGGCGAGGAAGAGCAGGCCGGCAACGAAAATCGGCATCACGGGAATTCCCTTCGCGTTGAGCCGGATGCCGAGATTGGGAACGAGCCACAGCCCGACATAGAAGAGCAGTTCGCCCGGATGGAGATCGGCTTCCACACGCCGCCGGAACACCATCAGCGCCGCCGGCATCATCAGGAGCAGGTCGTAGTTGATGAGGTACGGCGACACCAGGAGTGTCGCCACCGCCAGGATCGCCGTGGTTTCGTCGCCGAGCGGATGGCGGCTGAAGGCCCGCCAGACGACGACCAGCGCGGTGAGCGCCACGGCCAGATGGGCCACGGTTGCAAGACCAGGCGGAACGCCGAGGATGTGGCCCGCGGCCTGGATCGTCGTCATGAAATTCGCGACGTGCCGGAGCATCTGGTCGGTGAACTGCGGCGTCGACGACTCACGCGCCATCTCGAGGAACTGGATCCAGAACGCCGGGCCGAACGCGAGCAGACTCGCCAGGGCCATGAAGGCCGCCGTGCCGATCGCCCACGCCAGGGCCCGCCACCGGCGTGCCGCCAGCAGCGCAACGGGAATGAGGATGAAGAGCTGTGGCTTGTAGGAGAGCAGCCCCAGCAGAATGCCGGCGGCCCTCGGCGAGCGGTCGAGGAGCCGCATCCCGCCGTAGAACAGCCCGACGTTCAGGAAGGCGTTCTGGCCGGCAATCATCGTCCAGAGGGCGGCCGGCGACGTGAGCGCGGCCATCCAGATCCAGAAGTTGGCCCGGCCGACCAGAACCGTTGCCAGCATCCCGGTGGCCGCCATGAAGACGCCGTATCCCGTCGCGACACCAAGCAGGGCGAGCGGCATGATCAGGAGAAGCCAGGGCGGCGGGTACATGAAGGGGCGGAAGTCGACGAGCTTCCTGTTGAAGTAGTCGGCGTAATTCAGGTTCAGGTAATCGGAAAAGGCCGCCAGGCCATAGATCGCCCCGGCCTTTCCCTCGAGGATGGCGCTGCCGGCTGCGTGATAGACGATGAAGTCGGGGAACAGGACCCATCGCTGTGGACCGATGTAGGGGCCGCCCGAGAGAAAGAGGATGATCGTCAGCACGTCGTAGACGCCGACGGCGGCGCAGAACGCGACCGCAAGCTTCAAGAGGAGTCCCGGCAAGTCCGGCTTCCGGCCGGTCAAGGCAGCAACTGCAATCTGCCGCAACGGCTCCCACCAACGAAGCTTGGACACGCTCTTGCCTCTCCCCCGGGCCATCGCGGCGATGGTCGTCGACTTTCGCAGATTCAGCTATCGGTTTCAGCGGCTACTGCGGCCAGCCGAGCTCGATCTCGATGACAATCGGTCTGGTCTGGCGCATTGCGCTGTCGGTCGACAGGAACTCGACGTCGCCGGTCACCTTGTCGAGCGCATCGCCGGGCGCGTCGCTCGCGGGGTCGAAGCGCACCGACAGATTGCAGCCGCCGACCGGCTTTTCGAGACGGCCGCCGTCCCAGCCGTTGGTGTAGCCGCCGAGGTCCCAGCCGAACCCGGTCAGCGTGAAGGGCTTGCCGTTCATGGCCTCGATCTCGACCAGCGTGGCCCCGCTCACGACGGGCTTGTCGACACCCGTGACGGCGACCGGCCAGGTCGAGCCGTTGCGGATGATGACGACGTTGGGGCGGGAATAGGCCTCGTGCCAGAGGATGTCGATGCGCCTGGCCGGATCCTTCGCGAAGATGGCGGTTCCCGGCTCCGTATTGCCCTCGCCCACGGGAATGGCGGCTCGTTCGACATTGGCGGCACCGAAGACTTGCGCCAGCCTGCGCTCGTCGGCGTCACGGGCGAAGGGCCCGGTACAGTCGAGCACGGCCGGGGCCGGGCCCTGGGCGAGCGCCGGCGTCGCAAGGGTGACGCAGAACAGGCAGGCAAGGCGGCGCAGGGACGGTGACATCTCGCTCTCGAACCGCTCTGGCGGCAAACACCGTCCGAGCATCATATTGTGGCCGCTGCAAGGGAGCAGCAGCATGACCGAAGAATTCTGCTCTTATCACATCCGGCGCTGACACGAGACCGATGACGTCCTCCCTCACCACCCGCAGGCTGGCGATCATCCTGTTCGCCGACGTCTCCGGCTAGAGCCGCATTAAGCGCGCCGACGAGGAGCGGGGTTTGATGCTCCGATGTCCGGTTTCTCTGCGCGATTGAACGGGCGGTTCGGGTGTGGCGCGCATCCTTGGAAATTGCAATCAGTCTGAGCGGAATTGGGGAGGTTCGAGATGACGATATCGCGACGCAAGATGCTGGGCAGCAGCCTCGCATTATCGACCGTCGGTGCGGCAGCCGCTCCGGCCTGGGCGCAGGCCTATCCCACCAAGCCGATCCGCTGGATCGTGCCCTTCGCCGCCGGCGGCAATTACGACCTGACGTCACGGCTGGTCGGTGAGGGCATGTCGCGTACCCTTGGCCAGACGGTGATCGTCGACAACCGGCCGGGTGCCGGCGGGCTTGTCGGTTCGGAAGCGGCGGCGAATGCGCCGGCCGACGGCTACACCGTCGTCATGGGCAGCTTCACCGTGCTGTTCGTCTCGCCCTATCTCGCGGGCAAGCCGTCGCTGGTGCCGATGTTCGCGCCGATCAGCCTGCTGTCGACCGTGCCGATGATCCTCGTCGGCAAGGCAGACGGGCGCTTCGCCGACATCCGCGCCGCGCTGGCCGAAGCCAAGGCCAAGCCTGGCACGGTCAGCATCGGCCATGCCGGCAACGGCACCACCAACCACATCGCCATCCTGCGCCTCGAAGTGAACGAAGGCGTGAAGTTCAACATCATCCCGTACAAGGGGTCGGGCCCCGGCCTCGCCGACCTGATGTCGGGCCAGATCGATCTCTACATGGACCAGCTCACGACCTCACTGCCGCACATCAAGTCGGGCAAGCTCAAGGGCCTGCTGGCGATGAGTCCCGACCGCGTCGTGCAGTTGCCGGACATGCCGTCGCTCACCGACATCGGCAGCAAGCCGTTCGACGGCGGAACCACGGCCGGCGTGCTGGCGCGCGTCGAGACGCCCAGGCCGATCCTCGACACGCTGAACGGCGCCGTCGTGAAGGCGCTCAAGGATCCTGCCATTGCCGCCAAGCTCGCGGAGCTCGGCGCCGTGCCGCGTCCCTCGACGATGGAGGAGTTCGCAGCTTACATGAAGGATCAGGAAGTGGGCGTTAGCGCACTTGTGAAGTCTGGTTTGTTGAAACCGTCGTGATCGGGTGTCATGTCGGCGGCATGACAACGCTCTTCAAGATGATCGCACTGGTTCTGGCTTTCGCCATGGCCGGCGCCGCGGCGGGATGCAGCGGCGTCCCGCAGGACGGCCGCTATCAGACGCACGGCAACGCCAGCTGGGATAACTGGCGCGGCTGACGGGACGAACGGGTCGCCCTCAGGCGATCTCCTTCATCACCGCCCACAGGTCGGCCTTGCGTTCGAAGCCGATGCCCGGCGAGTCCGGCAGCGACACGCGGCCGTCGACCACCGCGCAGTCGTCGGCGAATCCACCGAACGGCGCGAAGACCTGCGGATAGGATTCGTTGCCGCCGCATTGCAGGCCGACGGCGATGTTCAGCGCGAACTGGTGGCCGCCGTGCGGCACGCAGCGGCGCGGTGACCAGCCGTGCGCCTTCAGCATCTCGAGCGTTCGCAGATACTCGACCAGCCCGTAGGAGAGGGCAGGATCGTATTGCAGGATGTCGCGGTCGGGCCGCAGTCCGCCATGGCGGATCAGGTTCCGCGCATCCTGCATCGAGAACAGGTTCTCGCCGGTGGCGAGCGGCGGAGCGTACTCGGTGGCCAGCGCGGCGTGTGCCAGATAGTCGAGCGGGTCGAGCGGCTCCTCGTACCAGCGCAGGCCGAAGCCCTCGATGGCGCGGCCGAACTCGATCGCGGTGGTGAGGTCGAACTTGCCGTTGACGTCGACCGCCAGCCGCTCGCCGGCGCCGACGATTTCGAGCACCGCTTCGATGCGCTTGAGGTCCTCGGCCAGCGGCACGCCGCCCACCTTCATCTTCACGCATGAATAGCCCAGGCCGAGATAGTGCTTCATCTCGTCCTTGAGCCCGTCCAGCCCCTTGCCCGGATAGTAGTAGCCACCGGCGGCATAGACCCATGCCTTCTCGTCGGCCTGGCCGCCATTGTAGCGGTCGGCCAGCAGCTTCCACAGCGGCACCCTCTTGGCCTTGGCGACGGCATCCCAGATCGCCATGTCGAGCACGCCGACGGCGACCGAGCGCTCGCCGTGGCCGCCGGGCTTTTCGTTGGCCATCATGACGGACCAGCACTTCGCCGGGTCGAGCAGCCCCTCGGCATCTAACAGCGAGTCGGGCTTGGCCTGGCTGAGACGCGGGATGAAGCGCTCGCCCATCAGCCCGTGCTGCGCATAGCGGCCGTTCGAATTGAAGCCGAATCCCACCACCGGTTTACCGTCGACCATCGCGTCGGTGACCACCGCCACGACCGAGGCTGTCATCTGGCTGAAGTCGATGTAGGCGTTGGCGATGTTGGAGCGGATGGGCGAGACGATGTCGCGAATGGCGACGATGCGCATGGAGGCGTCCGTAGCTGGAGGGGATCCCGAAGATCGGGCCGGGTCCGGACTTTCTACAGGTGCCCGCGGGCGGCGGCCAGTAGGCGGGGCGGGCACTAGCTTGCGCAGTCGCCTCGAAAGATCGACCGTGAGTCGCAAGCGACAACGCCGTCGAGGGGAAAAGGTTGCGTCGAAATACATAAATCCGTTGGTCGAACTTTTGGCGTCAACCTGCGTATATCGTACGATGCGGCCAGCGTTTCACATCGCTGCGCCCGGACGCACTTCCGCCCGCCAGATGCTGCGTGCAGCGACGGCGGATCTTCATGCTGAGGTCGACGCGCGCTTCTCCGGTCCCTTCGACACGGACAGGATTGCCTATTCGGCATTCCTGATGGCGCTCGCCCGTGTCGTTGGCCCGCTGGAGCGGGCGCTGGAGCAGGGTGGTGTGGCGCGCCTCGTTCCGGACTGGCCCTTGCGTCGCCGCGCAGATGCGCTCGACCGCGACCTTGCCCTTTTGGGAATTGCCATGCCGACAGCCTCGACCATCGACGTGACGCGCGACGAGGCCCGCCTGTTCGGTCGGCTCTACGTGCTGGAAGGCTCGCGGCTGGGCGGCAGGCTGCTGGTGAAGCGCGCCCGCGAGAATGCCGACCCGCGGGTACGGGCGGCGACGAACTATCTCGGCCACGGAGAGGGTGCCGATCTCTGGCGCGGCTTCCTGCAACGGCTGGAAGGGTCGGAAGCGGTCGCCGCTTCGCCCGCGCGCACGATGCTCGGCGCACGCGAGGCCTTCGCACTGTTCGGGGCGGAGCCGGCGCATGGCTGAGACCGGCTTTCCCGTCGCCCTGACCAATTGCGACCGCGAGCCCATTCACCTCCTTGGGGCCGTCCAGCCGTTCGGCTTCCTGATCGCCCTCGACAGCACGCAGTGGACGGTCACCCGCGCCTCGCGCAACGTCGCGGAGTGGCTGGGCGCCGATCCGGCGGAGCTCATCGGCCGGCCGATCGACGACGTGTTCACCCCCGAGTCGATCCATCTTATCCGCGGCCAGCTGCAGACGGCGCACTTCACCAGCACCGTGGCGCGCGCCTTCTCCGTGGCGCTGCTGACCGACGGTCCGCGCTTCGACCTCGCGGTCCATGTGAACGAGGACACGATCGTCATCGAGTGCGAGCCCTGCATCGACGAACAGGGGGTCAATTCGAGTGCGCTGGTGCGTGCCATGATCGCCCGGCTGCAGCAGACGGCCGACCTCAGGACCTTCTATCGGGTGGCGGCCCGCGAGATGCGCGGCCTCACCGGCTTCGATCGCGTGATGGTCTATCGCTTCGACCATGACGGCTCGGGCGAGGTGATCGCCGAATCGACGCGAGGCGGCCTCGACAGCTACCTCGGCCTGCATTATCCGGCCTCGGACATTCCGCGGCAGGCGCGCATCCTCTACGAGCGCAACTGGCTGCGCATCATTCCCGACGTCTCGGCAGTCCCCGTCGCGATCGAGCCGGCCGTCATCGCCGGGCAGCCGCTCAACCTCTCGATGAGCACCCTGCGCAGCGTGTCGCCGATCCACATCGAGTATCTTAGGAACATGGGCATCGGCGCCTCGATGTCGGTGTCGATCCTGCGCGACGGCAAATTGTGGGGCCTGTTCGCCTGCCATCATTACGTGCCCCACACCGTCCCGTTCGAAAGGCGCACCGCGGCCGAACTGTTCGGCCAGATGTTTTCGCTGCTGATGGAGAGCCGCGAACGCGACGAGGAATCGGCCTACGAGGCGCGCGCCCGGACGTTGCACAACCGGCTCGTCACCGTGATGGCGGCGGAAGCCACCCGCTTCGACAGCATTGTCTCGCATCTCGACGAGATTGCCGACCTTCTCTCGTGCGACGGCATCGGCGTGTGGACCGGTGGCAAAGCCAACCTGCAGGGCATGGCGCCGACACGGAATCAGTTCGCCGGCCTGATCGACTATCTGGCGTGCCACGACCTGGGCGAAGTGCTGGCCATCCACGAGATTGCGGCCGAGTACCCGCCGGGTCACGCCTTCGCCGACCGCGCGGCCGGCATGCTGGTCGTGCCGCTGTCGCGTCCGGCGCGCGACTTCCTCGTCTTCTTCCGCAAGGAAGTGTCGCGCACGGTGAACTGGGCGGGCGATCCCAGCAAGCCGGTCGTCGCCGGCCCGCTCGGCGCGCGTCTGACGCCGCGCAAGAGCTTCGAACTGTGGCGGGAGACGGTGAGCGGCCAGTCGGTACCATGGCAGCCGGTCGACGTGCGCATCGCCGAGAGCCTGCGGGTCAGCCTGCTCGAGGTCATCCTGCGCCTCTCCGACATCACCGAGGTCGAGCGCAAGCGGTCGCAGGAGCGGCAGGAGCTGCTGATCGCCGAGCTCAACCACCGGGTCCGCAACATCCTGGGCCTGATCCGCGGCGTCATCTCGCAGAGCCGCGACCCGTCACTCTCGGTCGATGCCTTCGCCGACGTGGTCGGCGGTCGCATCCAGGCGCTGGCACGTGCCCATGACCAGATCACCGCCGACAATTGGGGCCCGGCCTCGTTCCGCGGCCTCGTCGTTGCCGAAGCCGGCGCGTATCTGGGCAGCAAGGCCACGCGCGTGCGTCTGTCCGGCCCCGAGATGCTTCTGGAGCCGCAGGGATTCACCACCCTGGCGCTGGTCGTGCACGAGCTGATGACGAACTCCGCAAAGTACGGAGCGCTGAGCGACAGCCACGGCGGCATCGACATCGAGACCCGGCTCGATGCACAGCGCAACCTGCACATCACCTGGACCGAGCATGGCGGGCCGCCGGTGGAGCAACCGACGCGGCGGGGCTTCGGCACGACGGTCATCGAGCGGTCCATTCCCTACGACCTGAAGGGCGAGGCCACCGTCGACTACGAGGTGGCGGGCGTGTGCGCCAGGTTCGTGATACCCGAGAGCTACGTTCGACCGGCGCCGGGCGCGCTGGCTGAACCCGCCGCGGAGGCGGCCCTGGAGGTGAGCGCCGCCGACCTGCCGAAGGACGTGCTGATCGTCGAGGACAACATGATCATCGCACTCGACGCCGAGAGTTCGATCGTTCGCGCCGGCATCGAGACGGTGCGCGTGGCCTCGAGCGTGGCGCAGGCGATGAAGGCGATTGCCGCCCGCCCGCCCGACTTTGCCCTGCTCGACATCAATCTCGGTCGCGAGACGAGCTTCGCCGTTGCCGAACATCTTGCCTCGCTCGGCATTCCCTTCGTTTTCACGACCGGCTACGGCGAGGACATTGCCTTCCCGCCCAAGCTGCTGGGCGTGCCGCGCGTGCGCAAGCCCTACACGGGCGACGCGCTGCTGGTGGCGATGCGGCGCTAGCCCGCCGCGTAGACGTTGCGGCGGTTCTGGCGGAACAGCAGCCACCACGCGACCGCGCCATTCAGCAGGTTCCAGGCGATGCCGTTGATGAAGGCGGCCCGGTAGGAGCCGGTCATGTCGAACAGCACGCCGCCCATCCAGCCGCCCAGCGCCATGCCGATCAGCGTCGAGGAGATGGCGAGGCCGACCCGGAAGCCGGCTTCCTTGGGCGGAAAGTATTCGCGCACGATGATGGCGTAGGACGGCACGATGCCGCCCTGGAACAGGCCGAACATCGCCGAGGCGAGGTACAGCGAGGTCACGGAGTCGTCGATGAGATAGAAGACCAGTGCCACGCATTGCAAGGTCGAGCCCAGGAGCAGCGTCTTCACGCCGCCGACCCGGTCGGCGATCCATCCCGAGGCGATGCGGCTCACGATGCCGAAGCCCAGCATCAGCGACAGCATCTCCGCGCCGCGCGCCACGCCATAGCCCAGGTCCGCGCAGTAGGCGACGATATGGACCTGCGGCATCGACATGGCGACGCAGCAGCCGATGCCGGCCACGATCAGCACCGCCTGCAGGGCGTTGGGCGAGAGGCCGAGCGAGCGTGGCGAATGGACCGCGGCACCGGCTGTTCCCGGGGCGCCCGTCATCTGCTCCTGCGGCGGCTTGCGGCGCAAGGTCAGCGCCAGAGGGATCATCGCCACGAGGCACAGGATGCCGGCGGCCCAGTAGGTGACCCGCCAGCCGTGATCCTGGATCAGCATCTGGATGATCGTCGGCCAGATCGCGCCGGCGAGATAGTTGCCGGAGGCGGCGATGGCGACGGCGATGCCCCGCCGCCGGTCGAACCAGTGCGAGATGTCGGCGACCAGGGGCGCGAAGGTCGCGGCCGAGCTGAAGCCGATCAGCACCTGGACTGCGGCGAACAGGGGCAGCGCGGTCGCAAGCGGCGCCAGCGCGAAACCCAGGGCCAGGCCCGTCGCGCTCAGGACGGCCGTCAGGACGATGCCGCGCTTGTCGACCAGTTTGCCCCAGGTGACGCCGCCGGCGAAGAAGCCCAGCGTGTTCATCGTGTAGGCGAAGGAGATGTCGGCGCGGGTGATGCCGAGATCCTGCTGGATCGACGGCAGCGCCACGACGAGGCACCACATGCCGATGCCGCCCACCGTGCTCAGCGTCACGCTGGCGGCGAGACGCCACCAGGCATAGCTCGACTCGACTCCGGACATGATCAGCCGCCGATCGCGCCTTGGGTGTTGACGTAGAGCGCGTAGAGCGAGTGGCTGGCCGCCATGAACAGGCGGTTGCGGTAGCGTCCGCCGAAGCAGAGGTTGGCGCAGCGCTCGGGCAGGTCGATATGCCCGATCGGCTTGCCTGCCGGATTGAAGATGCGCACGCCGTCGAGCTCGGCGGAGCCCATGCCCCAGCCGCACCACAGGTTGCCGTCGACATCGACGCGGAACCCGTCGGGCGAGCCGCCCGGCCCGGCATCGACCAGCACCGAGCCCTTGCCGAGCGTCGTGCCGTCGGTCGACACGTCGTAGGACAGGATGGTGCGGTGCGGCTCCGCGCGCGAGGCCACGACATAGAGCTTCTTCTCGTCGGGCGAGAAGGCCAGCCCATTGGGGCCGGGAATGTCGTCGGCCATCACGGCGAGCTTGCCGGTCGTCGGATCGAGGCGATAGACGGCCGGGCTGTTCTCGCTCTCTTCCTTGTGGCCCTCATAGTAGCCCAGGATGCCGAAGGTCGGATCGGTGAACCAGATCGAGCCGTCTGACTTCACCACCACGTCGTTGGGCGAGTTGAGCGGCTTGCCGTCGTAGGAATCGGCCAGCACCGTGATGGCGCCGTCATACTCGAAGCGGACCACCCGGCGCGCATCGTGCTCGCAGGCGATCAGCCGGCCGCGCCGGTCGCGCGTATGGCCGTTGGCGTTGTTCGAGGGCTTGCGGAAGATCGAGACATTGCCCGTCTCCTCGTCCCAGCGCAGCACCCGGTTGTTGGGAATGTCGCTCCACAGCAGATAGCGCCCGTCACCGAACCAGACCGGGCCTTCCGACCAGCGGCAGCCCGTGTAGAGCCGCTCGACCGAGGCCAGCACCAGCCGGTACTGGTTGAACGACGGGTCGAGCACGCGCACGGCCGGATCCGGATAGCGCTCGCTGGGCTGCCACATCTTGGTTTCCTCGTTCATTTTTCGGCGCCGAAACGGGGAACCGACTTTCGCGCGAGAATGCCCGTCCGGGGGGCGGGAGCCAAGGCCGAACGCGGCGAACCCCGGTTCCGGGGAGCGGCTTTCCGCCCGCCAGACCCGCGAAGAAATCGCGGGAACGGCCAACCGGGCCTGTGATATACCGCCGAACCTGCTCGCTGCCGAAGGCGGGCCAATGCTGCAAGTCGCATGGGATGGTTGTGATGAAGCCGACGTTTGTGACCATTGACCGACATCCTGGCCGCTC